>NZ_JBIATA010000004.1:349835-446827 GCF_042891295.1 Streptomyces sp. NPDC001902
AACGGCACACCGAAGCCCAGCGTCAGCGCCATCCGCCCCCGCAGCATCCGCATCCGCAACCGCAACGGGACCTCACGCCGCTGGAAGGCCACCCCGCTGAGTTCGAGGGCGAGGAAGTACCCGGAGACGCAGAAGCCGATCGCGGGGACGACGGTCTGGCCGACGAAGGGGATGAAGCCTGCGGCGAACAGCAGGATGCCCCAGGCGGCGACCCGGACCAGCACCCGCAGGCTGTCCCGGGCGGACTGCAGCAGCTCCCGCCACAGCGGGACGTCGGGGGCGTCGGGCGCGCCGCCCTCGGTGACGTCGACCCGCTCGGCGAGGGACTCGTAGAAGGGCTGGCCGACCAGGAGCGTCACCGCGGTGAAGGAGATCACCGCCAGCAGCAGGCCGCCGCCGAAGGCGACCGCGGTGAGCAGCCCGCGGAACAGGCCGCGCCAGGGCGAGTCCCAGTCGTCGGCGAAGGGCGTGGCCCAGGCGGTCGCGTCATCGGCCCAGAAGGCGAGGACGACCAGTGCCGCCACGTAGCCGACGAGGGTGATCAGCGCCGGCAGCAGCCCGAAGCCGAACCAGCGGCCGTGCCGGAGCACCCAGCGCTGGCCGTCCACGAAGAGCCGTATCCCGTTGGCAAGATCTCGCATGCGCGACAGGGTATGCGAACCGCGCGCGGACGGTGGGGCTCAGACCATGACCTCGCAGTCCCGGGCGCCCGAGGGGTCCGGGTCGAAGAGGCAGACGTCGGAGCCCGTGTCGCCGGTGACGACGCCGGTGCCGGCGATGTCCTCGGCCTTCAGGAAGAGCACGTCGTCGCCCGGTCCGCCGCCCACGGTGCCGGAGTTGGCCCCGGCGTCGCCGATCAGGTCGACGAGGTCGTCGCCGTCGCCTCCGGTGACCCGCCCGCTGTTCTCGCCGTTGATCTCGATCATGTCGGCCCCGCCGCCGCCGTCGACGGTCCCCGCGTTGCCGCCGTGGACCGTGATGACGTCGACGCCGCCGGCCCCGGCGACCACGACGCCCGCGGGGACACCGCCCGGGCAGTCGATCTCGTCGAAGCCCTCGGTGCCGGTGACGGCACCCCCGGTGACCGCCCGGCCGTTCACCGTGCAGCCGGCGACGGCGGGCGCGGGCGGTTCGCCGGCCCGCGCGGAGCCGGTCAGCAGCGCGGCCGCGCCGGCCAGGACGAGAGCCCCGGCCAGGACCGGACGCGTGCGCGTACGTGCCGTCATCGCTGCTCCTCGGGTGGACGCCTGGAGTGGGGCGCGGTTGGCACGAGCGTCACGTCACGGGAGGCGGCCCGCAATCGGGCGGGGGCCGGCCGGGGGACCGCACCCGGAACGGAGCCTGACGATCCGTCATCATGCGGCGACGACCCCGCACCCCGGGGAGGCTGTCAGGGACCTCCCCGGGGTGGTGGGTCAGCCGCCCACGGCCACCGGCACCGTGAGACGGCGGTCGGCGACGCTACGCGCGACCTCGGCGGTGTACGTACCCGCAAGAGTGCGCCAGTCACCCTCCGAGGGGTCCCAGATCTGCGCGGCACGGCGGGGCAGCGCGATCCGGGCCTCCGTCACGGCGCCCGCCGGAAGCTCCACCGGGAGGAATCCGGCCAGGACGCGGGCCGGGCGCCCACCCGCCGGGTCCTCGCCCGCGGGCGCCGCCAGGTAGACCTGGACGACCTCCCGCCCGGCCCGGTCACCGGTGTTGCGCAGCCGTACGGTGAGCGTGCCCAGGGTGCCTCGCCCGCGGTCCGCTTCCGGCCCCTCCGCCGGTGCGAAGGAGGCGTCCTCGTAGGCCCAGTCGGTGTAGCCGAGCCCGTGCCCGAACGGGTACGCGGGCTCCGCCCCGGCCCGCTCCCAGGCGCGGTAGCCGATGAAGACGCCCTCGTCGTAGCGCAGGACCCCGTCCCGGGGCACGACCTCGCCGACCGGGGCGTCGGCCAGCCGGGCCGGCCAGGTGGTGGGCAGCCGGCCGCCGGGCTCGGCCGCGCCGAGGAGGACGTCGGCGAGCGCCGCGCCGGCCTCCTGTCCGGGGAACCACCCGATCAGCACCGCGGCGACCTCCTCGCGCCAGGGCATCTCCACCGGCGAGCCGGCGTTCACCACGACCACCGTCCGAGGGTTCACCGCGGCCACCGCGTGCACGAGTTCGTCCTGACGGCCCGGCAGCCGCAGGTCCGCGCGGTCGAAGCCCTCGCTCTCGACCCGCTCGGTGGTCGCGACCACGACCACCGCCACCTCCGCCTCCCGCGCCGCCGTGACGGCCTCCGCGATCAACTCGTCCCCGTCCCGCTGCGGTTCGCCGTGGACGAGCGAGAAGACGACCGCCCGGACCGGCCCCCTGCGGTCCTGGGGCAGGACGTGGGTCAGTGAGACCTCGACGGGCACCCCGGCGGTCAGTACGACCCGGCCGCGTTCGACGGGAGCACCGAACATCCCCTCGAAGGGACCGGACTCGGGCCCGGCGACCTGGGTCCCTTCGTAGACCGGCGCGCCGTCCACGACGAGCCGGAAGCCGCCCAGCCCCCGGGTCCCGAAGTGGTGGGCGCCGCTCTCGCGGGGTGTGAAGGTGCCGGTCACCTCGACGGAGCGCAGGGTGTCGTGGGTCACCCCGTCGGGCAGGTCACCGCCCATCCACTGCACGTGGCCCCCGGGCAGCGTGCAGGTGCCGAGGACCTCGCCCGCCGCACCCCGGCAGACCGCGCGCAGCGCGAAGCCCGGCCCGGCGGGCGCGAGTTCCTCGTTGGGGTCGGCGCCCACGGCGTAGGCCAAGGGGGTGCCCTCCGGCAGCGCCGCGCGCAGGCCGTCCAGCGGCGCGACCACATGGGCGGGGAAGACCTGCGCGGACCCGCCGCCGAGCACCCGGGCGTCACGCGCGGCCGCGCCGATGAGCGCGATCCCGCGCACCGCGGCGGGGTCGACCGGCAGGACGGGCCGCCCGCCGCGCGGCTCGTTGCGGACCAGGACGAAGGAGCGGCGGGCGATCTCCCGGGCGAGCGCGGGGCCGTCGATCGCGGCGGGGATCCGGTCGGCGGGCACCGCCGCGGGGGTGTCCGCCAGCAGGCCCACCCGGGCGGCGAGCCGCAGCACGTTGCGCACCGCCGTGTCCACGGCGGACTCCTCGACGCGGCCCTCGCGCACCGCGCGGGCCAGCGCCTGCCCGTAGACGGTGCGCGGTCCCGGCATGGCCACGTCGAGGCCGCCGGCGAGGGCGGCGGCGGTGTCCCGGGCGGCCGCCCAGTCGGAGACGACGAAGCCGTCGAAGCCCCACTCCTCGCGCAGCACCTCGTTCTGCAGGCGGTGGTGCTCGGTCATGGTGGTGCCGTTGACGGAGTTGTAGGCGGCCATGACGCCCCAGGGACGGGCGTCCCTGACGATGGCCTCGAAGGGCGCGAGGTAGAGCTCGCGCAGGGCGCGCTCGCCGATGACGTTGTCGACGGTGAAGCGCTCGGTCTCGGCGTCGTTGGCGACGAAGTGCTTGACGGTCGTGCCGACCCCGCCGTCCTGGACGCCCGCGACGTAGCCGGTGCCGATCTCACCGGTGAGGTACGGGTCCTCGGAGTACGCCTCGAAGTGCCGCCCGCCCAGCGGCGAACGGTGCAGGTTGACGGTCGGGGCGAGCAGGACGTGCACGCCCTTGCGGCGGGCCTCCTGGGCGAGCAGCCGCCCGGTGCGGCGGGCGAGGGCGGGGTCCCAGGTGGCGGCGAGCGCCGTGGGGCTGGGCAGCGCGATGGAGGGGTCGTCCGCGGTCCAGCGCACGCCGCGCACCCCGATGGGCCCGTCCGACATGACCAGCGAGCCCAGTCCGATCTCGGGCAGCGCGGGCAGCGACCACATGTCCTGCCCGGCCAGCAGCCGTGCCTTCGCGTCGAGGTCGAGCTTGCCCAGCGCGCGTTCGACCGCGTCGTCGAGCGGGGTTCCGGAGGTGTCGCTCATGGGGTGGACTCCTTCGTGAGGACGTGACAACCCGTCGCCTGCCTGCCTGACTGGTCGCCATCCTCCGGCCGCGTCCTGTTGATCGGTAGGTGTCGTCACCTCTTCGTTACTTTCGGCCCGTTCCCGGTACCGGGCTAGGCTCACGCCTGTGACTGCCAACGACCGCGGCCGGGGACTCGGCCGCGCGGTCCGCAACGAGGACCGCAAGGCGGAGATCATCCAGGCCGCCCTCGAAGTGATCGCCGAACGCGGCTACCGGGGGGCTTCGCTGGCCGCCGTCGCGGAGCGGGTCGGGCTCACGCAGCAGGGGCTGCTCCACTACTTCCCGACCAAGGAGGCCCTGCTCGTCGCGGTGCTCAAGGTCCGCGACCGGTGGGACATGGCCTCGGCGGCGCTGCACGGCACGGCCTGGCCGATGGAGATGGTGGCCAACCTGGTCGAGTACAACGCCACCCGGCCGGGCGTCGTCCAGGTCTTCAGCGTGCTCGCCGGCGACAGCGTCACCGAGGACCACCCGGCGCGGGAGTACTTCAGGGACCGCTACACACGGGTGCGCCGCTGGGCCGCCGACTCGCTGCGCGCCGAGTACGGCGGGACGCTGCCCGGCGGCCTCACGCCCGAGCAGGCCGCCCCGTTGCTCGTGGCCGTCATGGACGGTCTGCAACTGCAGTGGCTGCACGACCCCGGCGAGGTGGACATGCCCGCGGTCTTCCGGCGCTTCGTCGCCCTGCTCGATCCGGCCCGCGACGCCGGGGAACCCGGCGGCGCGTGAGGGGCGCACCCACCCGGGCACGCCCCTCGTCCCCCGTTCCCGCCCGCTGCTAATCGGGCAGACGCACCAGCATCTTCCCGGTGTTGTCGCCGCGCAGGACGCCGAGGAAGGCCTCCAGGTTGTTCTCGATCCCGTCGACGACGGTCTCGCGGTAGCGCAGCCTGCCCTCGCGGATCCAGCCGCCGACCTCCTGGACGAACTGCGGCTGCAGGTCGTAGTGGTCACCGACGAGGAAGCCCTCGATGCGCAGCCGGTTCTGGATGAGCCGGGACAGGTTGCGGGGGCCGGGGGCGGGCTCGGTCGCGTTGTAGAGGGCGATCATGCCGCAGACGGCCACCCGGCCGCGCAGGTTGAGGGCGCCGATGGCCGCCTCGAGGTGCTCGCCGCCCACGTTGTCGAAGTAGACGTCGATGCCGTCGGGCGCGGCCGCCGCCAACTGCTCGGCCACGGGGCCGTCCTTGTAGTTGAAAGCGGCGTCGAAGCCGTACTCCTCGACGAGGAGCTTGACCTTCTCGTCCGAACCGGCGCTGCCGATGACCCGGGAGGCACCCTTGAGCTTGGCGATCTGGCCGACCTGGCTGCCGACCGCGCCCGCCGCGCCGGAGACGAAGACCGCGTCGCCCTCCTTGAGGCCGGCGACGCGCAACAGGCCCGCGTAGGCGGTGAGGCCGGTCATCCCGAGCACGCCCAGGTAGGTGCTGAGCGGGGCGAGGTCGGGGTCGACCTTGACCGCGGTCTCCGCGTTGACCAGGGCGTACTCACGCCAGCCGAGGAAGTGCAGCACGTGGTCGCCGGGGGCGAAGCCCTCCGCGCCCGAGGCGACGACCCGGCCGACCGCGCCGCCGTGCATCGGCTTGTCCAGCCGGTACGGCTCCGCGTACGACTTCGCGTCGTTCATACGGCCCCGCATGTAGGGGTCGACCGACACGTAGAGGTTGCGCACGAGGATCTCACCGGGTCCGGGCTCGGGGACCTCGGTCTCGCGCAGCGCGAAGTCCTCGGGCTTCGGCCACCCGTGCGGCCGGGCGACCAGGTGCCATTCACGGCTCTTCGGCATGGGGGAACGCCTCCAAAGCTTTAGGTTCTTAACTAACCATGAGCCTGGATGTTTGAGGAAGTCAAATAAATCGGCATGGGCGTGTCCCGTCGCACACCGCGGCGACGGCCGGTGGGGCCGCAGGACGGAGCGGGTCGGACCGGGTCGGTGGACGAGCCGGAGAGGACGGGCCCGGTGCCCGTCAGGTGCACCACCACAGGAAACGGGTACAGGAGGGCGTCGGCTTCGGCGTGTGCGTGGGGGGCGTGGACGCCGGGCTCGAGTTCTGCGGCGCCGAGGTGGTGGGGCCCCCGCCGGCGGGGGGCTTGGTCCCGGAGCCGGCGGGCGGGTGGCTGACCGAGGCGGAGGCCGAGGCCGAGGGGGACGACGACTCCTTGTCGCTCTTGGAGGCGCTGGGCGACGCGGAGGCGCTCGCGCTCTCGGACGCCGGGGCGTCGGAGGCGGGTGCCGCCGGGTCCCCCGAGGTGTCGTCGCCGGGCGAGGAGGTCGGGCTCGGGGAGGCGCCGTCGGTCCGCGTGTCGTCCGAGGCGGCCGAACTCGCGCCCGTCACGTAGCCGGCGAGCGGGAGTTCCGCCACGCTCCAGCCGACGAGCACGATCGCGGCGCCCACCAGGGTGCCGACCAGCAGCCGGGAACGGCGGCGGGTGCGGACGCGGCGGGTGCGGGCCCGGCTGCCGGAACGGCGCGGGGAGCTCTCCGCGGAGCCCCGTCCCGCGGCCTTGCGGCGTTCCGCACGACCGCCCTCGGGCGGCGCCGCGGCCTCGCCCTCGTCGGTCCCGGGCTCCTGCACGGGCGCGTCGGCAGGCCCCTGCGCACCGAGCTGGTGAGCGGGCGTTCCGCACCCCGGGCAAGACAGGGCGCCGTTGATGTGCCGTCGGCATGCTGCGCAGTAGTCCATTGCCCCGGCAGCGTATGGGACGCGACGATACGACGTACATATGAGTTGACCGTCGATCCCGTGAAACCTCTGTGAAACCCGGGACATGCGGGTTTAGGGGCCGATCAGCCCCGAATCAACCCCGAACCACCACGGAATCAACCACCGAACGGCACATCGGGCATCCCCTGCCCGGCCCCCGGCACCACCAGCAGCGATCCCGACAGCGGCCGCTCGGCCAGCTCCCGGGCGTCAAGGCCCGTGCTCGCGGAGGTGATGTAGAGATCGGTCAGCGACGGGCCGCCGAAGGCGCAGGCGGTCGGCCGCCGTACCGGCACCTCCACGACCCGGTCCAGGTCCCCCCGCGGGGTGTAGCGGCGGACGGCGGCCCCGTCCCACAGGGCCACCCAGACGCAGCCCTCGGCGTCCACGGTGAGGCCGTCCGGGAGCCCCGCGGCCTCCTCGACCTCCGCGAACGGCCGCCGCCCGCGGACGAGTCCGGTGTCCCGGTCGACGTCGAAGACGTCGACGCGCCGGGTCGGGCTGTCCACGTAGTACATGAGGGAGCCGTCGGGGCTCCAGTCGGTGCCGTTGCTGACGGTCACGTCGTCCAGCACCGGCTCGACCGTGCCGTCCGGGGCCACCCGGCGCAGGGTCCCGCCGCCGGGCGCCTCGTCGTAGCGCATGGTGCCGGCCCACAGGGTGCCCGCGGCGTCCACGGCGGCGTCGTTGGCCCGCCGGCCGGGGACGGGGTCGCGGTGCAGCCAGCGGAAGGCACCGTCCGCGTCGTACAGCCCCACGCCGTCGCGCAGGTTCACCACCACGCCGCCGGCCGCGCGCGGCTTGGCCGCGCCGACGTGCTGCCCGGTCGCCATCACCGACTCGCCGCCGCCGGCCGGGTCGTACCAGTGCACCCGGGAGGCGAGGATGTCCACCCACAGCAACCGCGCGCCGACCGGGTCCCAGGTCGGGCCCTCACCTAGGCGCGCCCCGGCCTTGAGGGCGAGTTCGACCCCGCTCATCGCGCACCGCCCCGGTGCCCGAGGCGCTCGGACAGCTCGGCGGCCCCCTTGACGGCCAGTTCCTCCAGCTCGGCCCGGCGCTCCTCGGTCCAGCGGATCATCGGCACGGAGATGCTGAGCGCGGCCACCACCCGTCCCGCCGAGTTGCGGACCGGGGCGGCGACGCAGGAGACGTCCGGGTTGGACTCGCGCCGCTCGACGGCGACCCCCCGCTCGCGCACCGCACCGAGCTGGCGTCGCAGTTCGTCGGCCGAGGTGATGCTGTGCTCGGTCATCGCGGGCAGCGGCCCCTCGCCGGGCAGGCGTTCGTCGAGGGCGTCCGGGGGCAGCGAGGCCAGCAGCATCTTGCCGACGGAGGTGCAGTGCGCGGGCAGCCTGCGCCCGGCCGCCGACACCATCCGGACCGCGTGGGTGCTGTCCACCTTGGCGATGTAGATGACGTCGGCGCCCTCCAGGATCGCCACGTGCACCGTCTCGTCGCAGGTCTCCGCGACCGAACGGGCCACCTGCTGACCCTCGGCGGCGAGGTCCAGCTGCTCGGCGTAGCGGCTGCCGAGCTGGTAGGTACGCACGCCGAGGCGGTAGCGGCCGGACTGACCGGGCTGCGACACCAGGTAGTTGCGCGCGGCGAGGGTCGTCACCAGCTCGTGCACGGTGGTGCGCGGCAGACCCAGCCTGCGGGTGATCTCGGGCGCGGACATCGTGCCGTCGCCTTCGAGGAAGAGCTCCAGGATGTCCAGGGCTCTGGTCACGGCGGGTACGAGACGTCCCATCTCTGCTCGCTCTCTCCGGCGCCTGTTCGATATTCCGTATAGCGATCGGTATCGCGAACGCAGCGTATCCGCGCCGGGTCGTAGCGGGCAATGGCCGCGCACCGCGCCACGCCGATTGTCTGCTTGTCGGATAACTCTAGGGCCCTTTGCTACTTTCTCAGTGCCCATCAGGGGCTTTGCACCGCTTTCCCACCTTTCGGTGATTCCTTCACCTCTCTCCTCCTACGGGGTCGCCGTGACGATCACGCCCAGCAGCATGCGCAAGACGCCCAACCGGCCCGGCGGGCTCGTCCCCGCACCGGCCACCGGCGACGGCGACCGGCCGGCCCCGGTCCCCGGCGCCCCCCGCCGCTACGAGTACGCGCGCCACGGGACGCTCGCCGGACCCCTCAACGACCCCCCGCGGCCAGGGGTGCTGTACCGGGTCAGGTACCGCAGCCTGATCTCCCGCGAAGGACACCGGATCCGCACCTGGCTGCTGCTCACCGCCGCACCCCTGGCCTCGCTGGGCGTGCTGGTCTGGCTCGTGCAGCCGCGCCACTGGACGGCCCGGGAGACCGCGCCGCAGTGGGCGCACGTCGCCGACACCGCGATGCTGGTCTCCCTCGGCCTCCTCGAACTCCTCCGCCTGGTCGCCGTCCTCGCCCACGCCCATGCCACCCTGGTCGCCCGCGACCCGGTCCCGGTCGCCCCGGCACCGGGCACCCGGGTCGCCCTCCTGGTCTCCTCCGCCCCGGGCGGTGAGTCCCTGGAGGGGCTGCGGGCCACGCTGGAGGGCGCGGTACGCGTCCGGCACGAAGGCCCCGTCGACGTGTGGCTGCTGGACCAGGACGACGACCCGGAGGTCCGGCGGCTCTGCGAGACGCTGGGCGTACGGCACTTCACCCGCAAGGGCGTCGCGCGCTGGAACCACCCCAAGGGCGCCCTGCGCGCCGGTGCCCGGCACGGCGACCACAACGCCTGGCTCGACGCCCACGGCGGCGACTACGAGTTCACCGCCGGCGTCGCCACCGGCCAGGTCCCGCTCCCCCACTACCTGGAGCGGATGCTCGGTTACTTCCGCGACCCGGACGTCGCCTTCGTCGTCGGCCCGCAGGTCCACGGCGACCACGACACCGCCGTGACGAGGGCCGCCGAGAGCCACCGGTTCCACGTCCACGCCTCCGCGCAGCGGGCCGGCAACCGTTACGGCTCCGCCCTGTTCACCGGCACCACCGACGTCGTCCGCGTCTCGGCGCTGCGGCAGGCCGGCGGGATGTACGACTCCGCCGCCGGCGACCTGGCCACCGGGCTGGAGATCCACGCCCGCCGCAACCCCGCCACCGGCCGCAAGTGGCGCTCGGTCCACACCCCGGACGTGGTGGCCGTCGGCCGGGGACCGTCCTCCTGGAACGGCTTCTTCGCCCAGGAACTGCACCGCAGCCGCGGCACCTACGAGTCCCTCCTGCGGCAGTTCTGGAAGGCCCCATGGAAACTGCGCCCCGGCAGCCTGCTCACCTACACGCTGGCGGCCGCCCGTTACCCCCTCTCGGGCCTCGGCTGGATCCTCTCCGCGCTGGCCTGCGTGCTCTTCCTGGGGCTCGGTGCCTCCGGCGCCCCCTTCGACCCCACGGTGTGGCTGGCGCTCCACGGCGCCGCCGTCGCGTTCCGGATCGCCCTGTGCCTGGGGACCCGAGGGCGCAACGCCGGCCCCCACCGACCGAAGGGGTCCTTCGGCGTCGCGGGGTTGCTGATGTCCGCGGTGTCCGCCCCGCTCCACGTGCTCTCCCTGGTAGGGACGGTGCTCCGGCGCCCGCCGGGCAGGCTCGCCACGGCCGAGGGCGACCCGGCCCGCCCGGACCGGCTCGCCACCTTCCGTGTCCACCTGCTCTGGGCGGCCCTGCTCGCCGGTTCGCTGCTCGCCTCGGTCCCCCGCGGCCACGCCCACCCGGCGATGCGCGTCTGGGCCGCGATCGCGCTGCTGACCTCCCTGGTCCCGCTGCTGGTCTGGCGGTGCAGCGTGCTGCGGCGCCGGGTGGCGGGCGTCCTGGCCGCTCGGCGGGCGCGACGGGCCCGGCGTACGGCCAGGGGCCGGCACCGCGCGCCCAGGCAGCGCGCCTCCGCCCGCATGGCGGCGGTACGGCACCACATGGCGCGGCGCTGAGGAACACGGCAGGACCCGGCACACCAGGACGGCCGCCCGGTACGGGCGGCCGTCCTTGCTTCGTCCTTGCTTCGTCCTTGCTTCGTCCTCCTCAGCCAGGCACCGCGGGCCTCGACGGCGCGGCCGAGGGGGATGAGGAGGGAACGGCCGCCGAAGCCGGGGCGGACGCCGGAGCCGGGGCATCCGCCGGAGCCGGGGCGGACGCCGGAGCCGGGGCATTCGCCGGAGCCGGGGCGGACGCCGACGGGGTCCAGGTGGGTACGGCGGGGGCGGGTCGCAACGCGCGTGCCGCCGGCCGTCGCCCGGCCTCCCGGGCCAGTTCGAGCGCGTACGCCGCCCACCAGTGCCCCGCGGGCGGCGCCCCCCGGCAGGCACCGTCGGACTCACCGGGCTGTTTCACCCACAGGTAGGCGTCCACCAGCGGACTGCCGGTACGCACCGTGGGTGCGGGGCCGAGCGCCCGGTCCGGCGGATTGCACCAGGACTGCGCGTTCCTGCGCACGGCCGCCCAGGGGCCCTTGCCGTTGCGGCTGGTGTCGATGACGTAGTGGGCGCCGCCGAGCAGCCCGGACAGCCGGTCGCCGTACTGCGTGCTGACCCCGGTGGTGTGGAAGCCGGCGACGTTCAGCGCGAAGCCGTCGGCCCGGCCGATCCCGGCGAGCCGCAGCGCCGCGGCGAGCCGGCGCAGGTCGGGGACCCGCCCCGGGTTCCCCGCGTCGAGGTAGACCCTGGTAGCGGTACGTGCCTTGAGGAGCCCCACGGCCTCGGCCAGCAGCGCCGCCCGGCCCGGGGGCGGCCCGGGGGCGGCTCCTCCGCAGCCGGCCACCAGACCGGCGACCGCGTCCGGTTCGAGGACCACCACGGCCGGACGGCCGCCGATGCCGCCGGAGACGCCGGTGATCCAGCGGCGGTAGGCGGCCGCGTCGGCGGCGCCGGTCGGGCGGCGGACGCAGTCACGCCGCGGGAGGTTGTGGAGCACCAGCACCGGGATGCGGTGGGCGCGTTCGGCCGCCGCGGTGATCTGGCGGGCCTCGCCCGCGGCGTCCGGGGTCCGGTCGTCGAGCCAGGTGGCCAGCGGCTGGTCGGCGATCCGCCGCAGCAGCGCGGCGTCCGCCGTCCGGCCGCGGGCCTCCCAGGCGTCGGCCTGCCGGGCGGCCCGGCTGTCCGGGTCCACCCAGAACGGGGAGGGCCCGATGGTGGCCGGCGGGGCCTCCGCCAGGGCCGGGCCTGCGGCCCACCCCGGTGAGAGCAGCACCGCCGCTCCGGCCAGCCCGGCCACCACGCGTACGGTGCGTGCGCCGGGTCGTCGGGCACGTGCGATCGCAGCGAGAACCATGTGACCCACCGTCACATCGGCCGCCGGGCCCCGCCGCTTCTGGTGCGCCGAACGGTCGCCCGGAGACCGAATAACTGACGAAGCGTCACGTGCTATCCGAATCCGGTACGACTATTCGGGTGATCATGCGCATCCATGGACAAATCGGGTCGTTGGTCAGATCACGACCTTTGGTCCCCTCCAGTCCGAAAGGATCAGAAGTGAAGCGTTTCTCCAAGGCTGTCGCCCTGACGGTCGCCACCGGTGCCCTCGTCCTCGGTTCCGCCACCACCGCCCTCGCGAGCGGCTACGACGGCGGCGGCAAGGGCGGCAGCCACGGCTACGGCAAGGGTTACGGCAAGGGCTACGGCTTCGACGGCTACGGCTACGGCAACCGCCGCAGCGGTGCCAACGCCCGTGCCATCGCCGCCGGCTCCCCCGGCATCCTGAGCGGCAACGTCATCCAGGTGCCGATCAACGTCCCGATCAACGTCTGCGGCAACGGCCTGAACGCGATCGGCCTGCTCAACCCGGTCGCGGGCAACGTCTGCATCAACGGCTGACGCGAACCGTCACACCTGCCGGGGCCGCCGGAGGTCACGCCCTCCGGCGGCCCCGCCATGTCACAGGCCGTTCGTGTAGGCCGTCAGCCGCGCGGTGCCGTAACCGCCGTCGATGGGCACGTTGCGCAGGGCGTGACCGGTCAGCCACTGGCTGAGCGCCGTGAAGGACGCGTCCCCGTGGGTGTCCTTGTACAGGGCGGCGATCCCGGTGACGTGCGGGGCGGCCATCGACGTGCCGTCCATGTCGCGGAAGCTGCCGTTGAGGTACGCCGACAGGATGCCCATGCCCGGTGCGTGGATGTCGACGCAGGTGCCCCAGTTGCTGAACCAGGCACGGCGGTCCTCCTGGTCGATCGCCCCGACCGTGAAGGCCGTCCGCGAGCTGGCCGGGGAGACGAAGCACGCGTTGAGGTTGTCGTTCCCGGCCGCGGCCACCGGGAACACCCCGGCCGCCGCCAGGCCCTCGACGGCCCGGTTGACCGCCGGCGACCAGCGCCCGGAGAGCGACAGGTTCGCCACGGCGGGCTTCTTCGCGTTCCCGGCCACCCAGTCGACGCCCGCGATGACGGCGGAGGTCGACGTGCGCCCGACGCACGGGAAGACCCGCACCGACACCAGCGTCGTCTTGCGGGCGACACCGGTGTAGGTGCCGCCGACGACGCCCGCCACGTGGGTGCCGTGGCCGTTGCAGTCCCCGCCGTCCAGGCCGTCGCCGATCGCGTCGTACCCGGGCACGGCACGACCGCCGAAGTCCGGGTGGGAGAACTCGATGCCGCTGTCGACGATGTACGAGGTGACCTTGGCCCCGGTGGACCGCACCGAGAAACCGGTGCCCCCGAGGGCCCGGTTGTTGATCCGGGTCAGGCCCCAGGGCGTGAAGCCGCCCAGGCTGCGCACTCCCGTCGCCCGCGGTCCGGAGGAGTCCGGTACAGGGGCCGAGGGCGAGGCGGGGCCGGGTGGGGCCTGCGGGACCTGGACCGGCTTGGTCCCGGACACCGGGGAAACGGACTGCCCCGGCGCCGCGGGGTCCGGCGCGGACTGCTCGGGAGCCGTCTGTTCGGGCACCGACTGGTCCGGCCCGGCCGGTTGCGGCATCGCCTGGTCGGGGGACTGCTCAGGCGACTGCCCGGGTGACTGCCCGTCCGGTCCCGCCGGCAGGGGCACTCCCTCGCCAGGAGCCTGCTGCGGCCCCTCCTGTTGCGGGCCGGGGCCGGGGAAGTCGACGGGGCCGGACGGCTCGCCCGGGACGTCGCCCGGGTAGGGGGGCTCCAGGTCGGTGTCGGCGGGGGCGTCCTCGCCGAGCGGGATGGCGACCACCGCGTCCTGCTCCACCTGGTCGACGCCGGGCGCGGCGCGTACCCGCTGCGCCTGGGCCGGTGTGAGCCGGGCGGCGAAGCCGGAAAGCGCGTGCCGGTAGGTGAAGAGCGGCTCGACGCCCAGACCGTCCAGGACGGTCCGCGGCGCGGTGCCGTCGTCCAGGGTCACGACGTACTGGTCCGGGATCGCTCCGGGAGGACCGGGCCGTGGTTCCGCCGCGCTCGGGAGGGGCGCCGTCAGGGCGAGGGCGGGAAGAGCAGTTATCAGGGCGGCGGAGGCGGTCCGTCGCAAGGAAATTCGCATCTGCGGAGCTCCTTGACCGGTAGCAAATCTGACGACCCCCCAGGTTTCTGGTTATCAGCTGACCATCCCGGACGCCTTGTTCCGGCGGCTGTTCGGGTGACGCTCCGCATCCGCCCCGCCTTGCGCGTCGTTGACCAGACCGCACGTCAGTGACCAAGGAAAGGAAGAGCTCGTGAAGCGTCTCTCGAAGGCCGCAGTGCTGACCGTCGCGGCCGGTGTCGCGGTGATGGGCAGTGCGGGCGGCGCCCTCGCAAGCGACGGCGGCAAGGACCGCCACTACGACCGCGGCGGTGCCTCGGCCGAGGGTGCGGCCATCGGCTCCCCGGGTGTGCTCAGCGGCAACGTCATCCAGATCCCGGTCAACATCCCGGTCAACGTCTGCGGCAACGGCATCAACGCCGGCGCGCTGCTGAACCCCACGGCCGGCAACGCCTGCTTCAACGTCTGACGGCAGCGCCCGCCCCCGGGCGCCCCGCCATCCGTCCGCACCTCATTCTGGAGCTTCGCAACATGCTGAAGAAGGCACTCGCCTGCGCCACTCTCGCGGTGGCCGCCGCGGGCAGCGCCGCGGCCCTCGCGCCGACCGCACAGGCCTCCGACGTCCACGGTGGGAACTACTCGCAGAACGTCAACGTCCTGCCGCACCTCTGCCTGGACGTGAAGCGGGTCTACGCCCTCAACCCTGTCGCGCTCGACGCGCTGACCGAGACCAGCGGCCAGCAGTGCAACGAGAAGTCCAGCGTGGTGGACGCGCACAAGTCGGCACTGTCCGACCTCGCCGACGTCGGCGCGTACCAGAACTGATCCGGGCGGGATCCACGGCGGCCGTCCCCGGCGTACGGGGGCGGCCGCCGCTCGTGCGTGCCGGCACGCACGGGAGAAGGGCCCGGCCCCACGGAACCCCGTGGGGCCGGGCCCTTCGTGTGCCCGGTCCCTCAGTTCTGGTAGGCCCCGGCGTCGATCAGGTCGGACAGCGCGGACTTGTGCCCGTCGACGACCTTCGACTTCTCGTTGCACTGCTGGCCGCTGGTCTCGGTCAGCAGGTCGACGGCGAGGGGGTTGAGGGCGTAGATGCGCTTCACGTCCAGGCAGGGGTGCGGGATCAGGTTGACGTTCTGCGAGTAGTTCCCACCCGAGGTGTCGGAGGCCACGGCGGCGGGGACGACGGCGCCGGTGGCCGCGACGGCGAGAGAAGCGCAGGCAAGAGCCTTCTTCAGCATGGGGAGTTTCTCCTCTGGGAGTTCAACGACGTCCTCCGGACGCCGACATCAGGAGCAACGCCCCCCGCCGGGTGGACGTGACGGTCATTGCTCCAGGTTTTCCCTCTTTCACTCCCAGGCCGTAGGGCACGCCGCTAATACGAGGAGTCCGCGACCAACGACCCGAGGACGACGGCGCTGTTGAACCCGCCGGTGCCGCGGGCCAGCACCACGGCCGTCGTCAGCCGTTCCGGCCGTGTCCAGCGGGTGACCAGGCGGACGCCGTACCGCTCGCGGGCGGCCCTCGCGTCGCCGCCCCGGGTGGGCGGGATCACGCCGGTGCGCAGGGCGAGGGCGGCGGTCACCGCGTCCAGCGCGCCGGCGCCGGAGGTCAGCCGGCCGACGCCCGCCTTGGGCACCGTCACCGGTAGCTCCGCCAGCCGGTCGCCGAAGACCCGCTGGAGCGCCGCCGCCTCGGCCGCGTCCCCGGCCGGGTCGCCGGCGCCGTCGGCGAAGACCACGTCCACGTCCCCGGGAGCACGCCCGGCCTGCTCGAGCGCCGTGGTGACGGCCCGGGCCAGCTGGACGCCGTCGGGCGCGGGCGCCGTGTGGTGGTGCGCGTCGTGCGTGGCGGCGTGGCCGAGCAGTTCGGCGTAACCGCGCACCCCGCGCTCGGCGGCGTGCGCCTTCTCCTCCAGGACCATCAGGGCACCGCCCTCGCCGGGGACGAACCCCGAGGCATTCGGGCTGAAGGGCAGGTAGGCCCGTTCGGGGTCGGTGCCGCGGTGCACCGTGGGCAGGGTGGACTGGCAGGCGAGCGCGAAGGGCGACAGCGGCGCCTCGGTGCCGCCGACGATCACGGCCTTGCCGCCGCGCCGCAGCCGCCGCCAGGCGTGCTTGAGCGCGTCCAGGCCGCCCGCGCCGTCCGCGGCGACGACGCCGCAGCCGCCGGTCAGCCCGTGCCGGATGGAGATCTGGGCGGCGCCGGCCGCGTGGAACCAGGCGATGGACTGGTGGGCGCCGGCCTGGCCGGGCTGCCGTGCCCACAGGGCGTGGGTCTCCCGCTGGCCGGACTCGTTGCCGCCGGAGCCGCTGGAGGTGACCACCGACAGGTGGAACGGGGGGTGGTCGGCGGGCCGCAGCGCCGCGTCGGCCAGCGCCATCTCGGCCGCGGCCAGGGCGAACCAGGTCCAGCGGTCGGTCTCGGCGCGCAGGGTGTCGTCGATCCAGCGGGCGGCGTCGAACCCGGTGACCTCCCCGGCCAGCACGACCGGGGAGCGGCTCGCGTCGGGCCTGCCGATCGGCCGGATGCCGTTGCGCCCGGCGACGGTGGCCCGCCAGTAGGGGCGGACCCCGACGCCGGTGGGGGCGACGACCCCGAGTCCGCTGATGACCGCGCGTGTGGTCATGCCTCCGCCTCCCGTTCACGGTCCGGCTCCAGGGCCGAGAAGACCATCGCCGACTGGAGACCGCCGAGCCCACAGGCCACCGACAGTGCGTGCCGCACCCGCCGTTCGCGGGCGAGGACCGGGGTGTAGTCGAGGTCGCACTGCGGGTCGGGCCGCAGGAGGTTGGCGGTCGGCGGGATCACCCCCCGCCGGACGGCGAGGGCGCAGGCGGCCATCTCCAGGGCGCCCGCCGCGCCGAGGCAGTGGCCGATGACGGACTTGACGGAGCTGACCGGGACCTTGCGGGCGTGCTCGCCGAGGGCGCGCTTGTACGCGGCGGTCTCGTAGCGGTCGTTCTGCACCGTGCCGGAGCCGTGGGCGCTGATCCAGTCGAGCTGTTCGGGGGCGATGCCGGCTTCCGACATGGCGGAGATGACCGCCTCGCTCAGGTCGTAGCCGTCGGGGCGCAGACCGGTCATGTGGTAGGCGCCGGTGCGGTTGTCCCAGCCGCGCACCTCGCAGTAGACGGACGCGCCCCGGGCACGGGCGTGCTCCAGTTCCTCCAGGACGAGCACGGCGCCGCCCTCGCCGAGGACGAAGCCGTCGCGCCGGGCGTCGAAGGGCGCCGGCGTCCGCTCGGGGTCGCCGGTGAAGGCGGTGGTGGCGCGGATCGCGTCGAAGCAGGCCACCGTGACCGGGGAGATGGGCGCCTCGCCCGCGCCCGCCAGCATGACGTCGGCCTCGCCGTCGCTCAGCGTACGGAAGGCGCAGCCGATCGCGTCGACGCCGGAGGTGCAGCCGGTGGAGACGACCGAGGAGGGACCGTGCAGACCGTGCCGCAGCGAGAGTTCGGCGGCGGCCGAGGAGGGGTGCATCGCCCGGTGGAGGAAGGGCATGCCGTGGTCCGGGCTGACCTCCCAGTGGCGGCCGCCGTCGCTGGCGACCACGTACTCGTCCTCCAGGGTGACGGTGGCGCCGACGGCGGTGCCGAGGCAGACCCCGATGCGGTCGGTGTCCTCGGCTTCCGTGCGCAGCCCGCTGTCGGCGAGCGCCTCGGCGGCCGCGGCGAGCGCGAACTGGGCGAACCGGCCGTTGCGGCGTATCTCCCGGGGGGTGAGCCCGGCCGCGAGGGGGTCGAAGTCGGCTTCGGCGGCGATCCGCGAGCGGTACCGCGAGGGGTCGAAGCGGGTGATCCGGCGGATCGCCGGCCTGCCCCCGACGATCCGCTCCCAGAACGCCTCCCGCCCGACGCCGCCGGCGGCGACGGCTCCGACGCCCGTCACCACCACCCTGCGCGCGGTACGGCCTGCGGTCACCGGTCGACCAGTTCGCGGCCCGGCGCCGGGCCCTCCGTCGCCGGACCCGTCGCGCGGGCGATGGCGGCGGCTTCCTCGCGGGTCTCGGTGTCGACGTGCCCCAGTTCCGGACGCGGCGCGAGCGGGGCCAGGAAGAACACGGCGCGGGCCACCGCGTCGGAGGTGTTCACCAGCCGGTGACGGACCCCGCGCGGGACGAGCAGGGCCTCGTTGGCGGCGACGCTGCGCGGGCAGCCGTCGAGGTCCACCCGCACCTCGCCCTCGACGACGACCAGTTGCTCCTGCGAGTACGGGTGGTAGTGCTCGGCGACGGCCTCGCCCGGACCGACGGTGACCATGCCGCAGAACCCGTCCGTCGTGCCGACCGAGGTGGTGGTCAGCAGGGTGCGGATGTCGCCGCCGCGGCGGGTGTCCGCGTGGGTGTCCAGGGTGCCGACGGGACGGATCCGGCGGGACTCCAGCCGGTCCTTGACGAGCTGCATCTGGACGCGGGAGTTGCTGTTGATGCGTTGCCGCATGCCCTCGTCGTCGACGGGCGCGTCCACCTTCATCCGGAAGTCCTGCAGCCAGCGCATGCGGGTGCTCTCCGGGCCGAGTTCCTCGTACTGCCAGTAGATGTTCATGAACTCGAACGGCCCGGTCTCCAGCCGCCGGGCCCGCACGGTACGGGTGGCCGGGTCGGCGGTGCGCTCGGACACCCAGGACCAGACGCGGCCCTTCTCGTCGGGGTGCATGGTCAGGCGGAAGCGGGTGGTGTCGCCCTCCTGGGAGATGATCTCGGCCTCGGCGTACTCGCTGAACAGGGTGGGCCAGCCGGCGACGTCGTTGGTCCGCAGCCACACGTACCGCAGGGGCGCGTCGATGACGATCTCGTTCTCGGTGTGCATCGTCATCGGGTCCGCACCTCCGCCGCGGGATGGCCGGACTGACGTTCCGTCACTGAGGTCATGGGGGCACTACCTCCAACCGAGCGGGCCGAATAATCACACAATCGGTCCCCGCGGTGACGGAACGTGTCACGCCCTCGCGGCCCGCTCCACCCGTACGGGGGCACACTTCGTGAGGGCCCGTCAGCGGCGCTCCGGCGCCGGTCGACGCGGGCGTGCGGGACCTCCGCCTCCTCCCCCGTCCCGTGCTCCCCGCGCGCCGCTCCCACGCCGGCGGACGGGGCACGAGGCGCTCCTGCGTCCGGTGCGGCCCGCTCTCGGTGCGGCTCGCTCTCACGCGCGGTGGTGGGGCGCCTCCGTGCCGTCCACGTGGGTGCCCGGCACCACGGGGGCGTGGGCGGGCGGGAGGTCCTCGGGGACGGGCTCACGACCGCCGTCGTCCCCGCCCGCCGAGGCGGCGTGGCGGGCGGGCCCGCCGGTCCTGACCTCGGAACGGTGCGGCCAGAGCGATGTCTTCCTGTGTTTTCCGGTCATAACGGGCGAATACCCCTACCGGGCGCCCGTCACTCGTCATCCGTCACCCGTCACCCGTCATCCGTCACGCGGCGGCCGTGAGCGCGACCGCCGCCTCCGCCGTGTGCACCAGGAAGGTGAGGGTCTCCTGGAAGTACAGCCGCACGCTGGTGTCGTCGTGCGACAGGTAGCCGATGGACACGTCCTGGCCGATGCGCAGCTCGAAGTCGCCGCCGCGGGTGGAGAGCAGGAACGCCCCGTCGATGGCGGGCGCCCACACGATCTCCCCATCGAGGAGCCGGGCCAGGTGGGCGTGGATCGGGTAGCCGTAGTGGGACGTCTCGTTGACGGCGGTGTACGCGTCGGCGCTCAGCGCGAGCGTGTACGGGCCGCCGACGCCGGCGAGGCGGAGCGCCGAGATGGCCTGGCTGACGGCGTTGGGGTAGTCGCGCACGTCCGCGGGGAGGCTCAGCGGCGGGTTCGAGGCGCTCGCGCGGATGCCGGCGATGCCGGCCGCCGCGTACCCCTCGAAGACCGCCCGGTCCTCGGTGAACGCGATGCGCCGGGCGGCGTCCTTCACGGGCTGCCAGTCCGCGTCCTGGGCACCGCGCTCGACGATGTCGACCTCGCTGCGGGCGACCGTGAAGGGCACGCGCAGCTCGACGACCGGCTGCGCGCGGCGCACCCGGGCGAGGACGTCCTCGTGGGGCGCCTCGACCGGGTCGAGGTGGCCGGTGTTCACCCCGGCGAACTCGGGGCCGACGGCCTCGGGCACGTCGACGACGCGGCGGGCGGCGACATGGCGCTTGAAGGTGCGCCGCGCCTCCTCCTCCAGGTCGTCCCAGGCGGCTTCGGAGATCGGGGCGAGTTCCCGGTGCAGGTTGTTCATGACGTGACGGTCTTCCTCAGGTCGCCGATCCCCAGCGACTTCGCGGCCGGGGCGGCCGCGACGGCGGGCGGATCGGGAAGGTCGTCCAGGAAGTCGGCGGAGGGCACGAAGAACAGCGTGCCGGTCACGGCCCGGGAGAAGTCCAGGATCCGGTCGTGGCTCGCCTGCCCGTCGCCGAGGAACATGTTGCGCAGCATCCGCTCGGTAACCTCGGGCGTCCGCGCGTAGCCGATGAAGTACGTCCCGAACTCGGCGGTGCCCACCCGGCCGAAGGGCATGTTGTCGCGGAGGATCTGCCGTTCGGTGCCGTCCGGTTCGACGATCGTGGTCAGGGCGACGTGGGAGTCGGCGGGCTTGACGTCGTCGTCCATCTCGATGTTGCCCAGCTTGCTGCGGCCGATCACCCGCTCCTGCGCCTCCACGGGCAGGGCGTTCCAGGCGTCGAGGTCGTGGACGTACTTCTGCACGATCACGTAGCTGCCGCCCGCGAAGTCCGCATCCTCGTCGCCGGTCAGGACCGCGTCGGTCGCCTCGGGGCCCACCGGGTTCTCGGTGCCGTCGACGAACCCCAGCAGGTCGCGGACGTCGAGGTACTTGAAGCCGTGCACCTCGTCACGGACCGTGACATGGCCGCGCAGCCGGTCCATGACCAGCTGGGCCAGGGCGAAGCACAGGTCCAGCCGGGTGGCCCGGATGTGGAAGAGCAGGTCGCCCGGGGTGGCGGGCGCCTGGTGGCGGGGGCCGGTCAGCTCGGCGAAGGGGTGCAGTGCGGCGGGGCGCGGCCCGCCGAAGAGTCGGCCCCACACGTTCGACCCCACCCCGGCGACACAGCTCAGCCGCCCGTCCGGGGTGCCGAAGCCGACCGAGCGCTGCAGCCCGGACAGGTCCTCCAGCAGATCGCGGACGGCGGTCTCCCCGCCGGGGTCGACCGTCACGACCAGGAAGATCGCGGACGTGGTGAGAGGGCTGAGCACCGGCTGCGGCAGCGGTTCCGCCATCACCACGCTCCTTCGGTTCGGGGGCGCGCCCGGGTCGGGGCGGACACGCACAAGTCTGCTCCGGGGCCCGGCCCGGTGCATCCTGACCAGGAGCGGCGGCGAACCCCTGTGGAAGGCGGCTGGACATGAGCGGTGGCCCGGAAGGGGACCGGCAGCGCCTGCTGACCGTGCTGCTGCTCGTCCTCACCGTGCTCAGCGGGCTGGTCGACGCCGTGAGCATCCTCAGCCTGGGCCATGTCTTCGTGGCGAACATGACGGGCAACCTGGTCTTCGTCAGCCTCGGCCTGGCCGGGGCGCCCCAGTTCTCCGTCGTCACCTCGCTGATGGCCCTCGGCGGCTTCGCCGTGGGCATCCTCTTCTGCCGGGCGGCTCTGGCCCGGCTGACCCGCCCGATCGCGCTCGTGGGCGCGGCCGCGGTGTGCGAGACCGCGCTGCTGGCCTCGGCCACGGCCCTGCACGCGCTGGACGGGCCGCGGCGCGTGCTGGTGGTGGTCTGCGCGGTGGCGATGGGCATCCAGAACGCGATGGCCGGACGCGTCGGCGTCGCGGGCCTGACCACGACCGTGATGACCCGCACCCTGGTCGGGCTGCTCAGCGGCACCGGTGCCACGGCGCACGACCGGCGGATGGCCCTACGCCAGGCACTGAGCGTCGCCGCCCTGGTGGCCGGCGCCCTGGCCGGGGGCCTCCTGGTGCTCCTGGTGACACCGCCCGCCGCCCTGGGCGCGGCCACCGGGTGCGCGCTGGCGGTGGCCGTGGCGGCGACCGTCGCCGCCCGCCGGTGACCCGTCCCGTACCGCCGGTCAGAAACGGACCGGGAGGGCCACCAGGCCGCGGGTGCGCATCGACGGGCGCCACCGCAGCTGCGCGGGGTCCGCGTCCAGGGCGAGCCCCGGGAAGCGGGCCAGCAGCTCGGTGAGCGCGATCCCGGTCTCCAGCCGGGCCAGCGGAGCGCCGAGGCAGTAGTGGATGCCGTGCCCGAGGCCGAGGTGCGCGGTGTCGGCGCGGCCGAGGTCGAGCCGGTCGGGCTCGGGGAAGCGGGCGGGGTCGCGGTTGGCCGCGGCCAGCGACAGCAGCACCGTCTCGCCGGCGGGGACCGTCACGCCGCCGATGGTGACGTCCTCCAGCGGGAAGCGCCGGATGGCCAGCGGCGCCGGCCCGTCCCAGCGGGTCAGCTCCTCGACCGCCGCCGCGGCCCCGCCCGGCTCGGCCCGCAGGGCGGCCAGTTGCCCGGGGTGCGTCAGCAGCGCCAGGACGGCGTTGCCGATGAGCTGCACGGTGTTCTCGTACCCGGCGAACAGGACGAGGAAGGTCAGCGACATCAGCTCGTCCTCGCTGAGCCGGTCGCCGTCGTCACGGGCGGCGATCATCGCCGAGAGCAGGTCGTCCTCGGGGTGGGCGCGCTTGCGCGCGATGAGCTGCCCGAAGTACGCGAGCATGGCGGCGACCGCCTCCTTCGCCGCGGAGGGCCGCGACGGGTCCGGGGCGACCAGGGCGTCCGTCCAGCCCCGGAAGTCGCGGCGGTCGCCGGGGGCGACGCCGAGCAGGTCGCAGATCACCCGGATGGGCAGCGGCGCGGCATAGGCGGCGATCAGGTCCGCGCGGCCGTCGGGGGCGAGAGCGTCCAGGAGTTCGGCGGCGGTACGGCGGACCGGTTCGCGCAGGTCCGCGACGCGGCGCGGGGTGAAGGCCTGCGACACCAGGCGCCGGATGCGGGTGTGGTCCGGCGGGTCCATGTTCAGCAGGTTGGCGTCGAGGGCGGGGGGCAGGGCGAACCCGGAGTAGTTGCCGGGCAGGGCGTTGCGCTTGTCCAGGGACAGCAGCGGGTCGACGAGCGCCTGCCGCACGTCCTCGTACCGGGTGACCACCCAGGCGGGACGCCCGTCGGTACCGGTGACGCGGTGGACGGGACCGGCCTCGCGGAGCCTGCCGTACGCCCCGTAGGGGTCGGCGATCAGCTCGGCGGGGTCAACGGGAGCCTGCCCGGGCGGTGTTGCGTCCGGAGCGGCGTTCGGCGTGGTCGAGGAGGCCATGCCCCCACCCTAAGAGCCGGAGCGTGGCGCTCCGGCCCCTCGCCCGCGGTGCCGCCTCGGCAGGCCCTAACCGAGCGCCGCCGAGAGGAGGGCGGCTGCCACGAGGTAGGCGATCGCGGCCGCGAGGACGACGCCCGCCATGGCGAGCGCCTTCACCGCGGGGACGAGCCCGGTGCGGGCGAGGGCGGGCGCCCGGCCCCGTTCGAGGTGGCCAACCCGACGCCCTGTTGCGCGGACCACTGACGGACCACCGACGACGCGGTCCACCGGCGGCGTCAGCCGAACACCTCCGGGTGCTCCTCGACCAACTCGCGCATGCCGGAGGCCGGTCTGCCCAGGATCTCCCTGACGTCGTCGGTCGCGCGGTCGTACCGGTTCGCCGCGTGGAGGCGGGCCATGGTGGCGATGTGCTGCCGTACGTGCTCGGGGAGCCCCAGGGCGTCCAGTTCCCCGGCCCACTCCTCGTACGGCACGTCGACGTAATCGACCTTCCGCCCCAGCACCTCGGTGAACTCGGCGGCGATCGCCGTCATGTCCCGGGACCCGGCCCCGGTCAGCTCGTGGACCCGGCCGACGTGCGACGCCGGGTCGGCCAGCACCGCCGTGACCACCTCGGCGACGTCACGGGCCGCGACGGGCGAGGTCCGCGCGTCGCCGAAGGGCAGGCGGATCGTGCCGTCCCGGGCGACCGAGCGGAAACCGAGGCCGAGGAAGAGCGGGTTCTCCATGAAGACCGTCGGCCGGATGTGGCAGACCGGCACCCCCGACCAGTCCATGACCTGCTCCGCCAGCCACTGCTGCCACTGCTGCTTCGACTCGGACGTGCTGGTGAGGTTCATCTGGGACACCGTCATCTGCGACATGTTGACCAGCACGTCGAGCCCGCCGTGCGCGCGGGCCACGGCCGCCGTCGTCGCGGCGGCCTGCAGGTACTGCGCCGACACGCCCATCCCGAAGTACATCCGGCCGCAGCCCTCGGCGGCCCGCGCGACGTCCGCGGTCCTGGTCAGGTCGCCGGCGAACACCTCCGCCCCGGTGTCCCGCAGTTGCACCGCCCGCTCGTCCTCGCGGTGGACGAAGGCGCGGACGGGGAAACCGCGTTCCCTCAGCAATTCGACGGTCCTGTGCCCGACCGCCCCCACGCTCCCGGCGGCGCCGGTCACGAGGATCATCGGGCTGTCCGGCATCGTCCGGCCCTTCCGTCAGGACGGCGACATCACGCAGGACTCCGGTGCGCCGCCCGCCTCCAGGCAGGAGACGACCGGCTCCAGCGCCGCCGCCAACTGGTCCTGCGTCATGCCGGGGTGCGCCTCCAGCCACTGCGTGGCGAGGGCGGCGAAGGCCTGCACATGGGGGTCGTCGGCGATGTCCGGATGGGCCTGCAGGAAGGACTGCAGCGCCTCCTGGACGTCCGCCGCGGACCATCCCGAGTCGCCCGGCGCGCAGTGCGAGACGGAACCGTCCTGCCCGCTCCCGGCGTGGCAGCCGTCGTCGGCGACCGCCGTACCGGTGCCGCCGAGGACCAGGGCCCCCGTCGCGAGCGCGGCGATCGTTCCTGCGGCGAGCTTCTTCGCGAGAGCCATGGACTCCACCTCGGATCAGCTGGTCGGATCAGGTGGCCGGATCGGTCGGATCGGTCGGATCGGTCGGCGGCGGTTCGGTGCCGGCGCTCCCGAGGCACCGGGCACACGACGGTGCCTGCGAGGGAGCGCGGATCACCGGCCCCCTGGGGAGGGGCGGGATGGCCGGGGCCCGTGGCACCCGGATCGCGGTGCCGGGCCGTCATCGACAGATACAGCACATCACAGTCACCCGGATGGCGCATCCGGAGGGAACCGGGGCCCCGGCCGTCCCCGTTCAGCCCGTGATGCCGTCCAGTTGCTCCGGTGCGGGCCGCAGCGCCCACAGGTCGCCGCCCGGGGGCGCCTCCAGGTCCGCGAGCGCGGCGCGTGCCCGCCGGTCGCCGTGGTCGGCGGCGGCGTGGACGAGGTCGGAAGCGGCGTAGGCGTGGAAGTCCAGCTCGGGGTGGGGCCACGGCCCGGCACCGGTGGCGGCCGGCAGCAGGAAGTCGACGGCCCGCCGCAGTGACGCGCCGCCCGGGCCCGTGTGGCGCCACAGGTCGACGCCCACGTGGTCGCCGACGGCGGCGAGCCGGGTGAAGGCCACCAGGTTGAAGGTGGAGTAGTGCCAGCTGCGGGTACGCGCCAGCTCCTGCGGCTGGCTGCCGTCGGCGGTGATCTGAGGGTCGATCAGCCCGGCCCGGGCGGCGGTGACGGTCCGCCGGGCGAGCGCGGTGCGGCCGGTGGCGGCGGCGAGCGCGGCGACCTGCATGTGGTGGAAGGTGCCGTGGTTGTTGGCGGCGGCGCTCTCCTGCCTGCCGAAGTCGCTGTCCACCAGCCAGTCGAGGAAGCCGTTCTCCCAGGTCCGCATGCCGTCACGGTCCCGCGCCGACCAGCCGGGTGCGCCCAGATCGAGGACGGCCGTGGCGTCGAGGAGGCTGGTGAAGCCCTGGGAGAAGTCGATGATGCCGATGGCACGCCCGTCGTAACGGCACGGGATGGCCTGCGCGTTGCCCAGGTTCGGGTTCATCCGTGTCGCCGGGTCGACGAACCAGGTGCGCAGGATGCGGGCGGCGTGCTCGGCGTAGGCGTGCCTTCCGGTGTAGTACCAGGCGAGGGAGAGCTCGTAGGCCGACTCGAAGACCTTGCCCCGCTCGTCGTGGTCGGTGAGCCCGTCGACCTCGGGGTTGCGCTCCCCGTCGCGCTGCACGTACGGGCAGCCCTGGGGGTTGTCCGGGGTCCTGGGCGCGCCGGGCCACCAGTAGGGGGCCTGGCTGAAGTAGTCGTGCAGGTCACCGCTGGGCGGGACGCGGTCCTTGTCCACGACCGTCCAGGGGCCCTGCCCCAGCCAGGCGTCGGCCTGGACGACGAGGTCCCGCAGGGCGCGGCGGGCCCGCGGATCGCCGGCGCGCAGCCGGGCCTTCGCCCGTACCAGGTCCTTCCCGTCGAGGACGACCGTCCGCGGTGCCGTGGTGGGCCCGCCGGCCGTGCCGTGGCGCCCGTCCGGCCGGGCCGCGGCCGGGGCGGCGGAGGCCAGCGGGACGAGGAGGGCCGCGAGGGCGGCGACGACGCCTGCGCGGCGGCGCCAGGAGTGGCCCCAAGGGGTGCGCATGTCTCTTCTCCCTCTGTCTCTCTATATGAACGGAGCACATCTCCGTGAATGCGCCACCGGAACCTAGGCCAGTGTCGACGGGGCGTCAAGAGCGCCCCTCCAGCCACCCTCGACGACGGTTCGTTCACGTACAAGAACTTGCGCCACGTAGGTGTACAGCACTGTCATAGGGATGCCAGGCTGACCCTGGCCTCCTCGCGACCCCCCACTCCGAATGGCAGGCACCCATGGGCATCTCCCGGCGCCATCTGCTGACCACCGCCGCGGGCGCCGCCGCGGCGACCACCGCGCTCGCTCCCCCGGCACAAGCCGCACCCCCCGCGCACACCGCGTACGCCGACGACCCGGCCGCGACCACCCGCACGCTGCGGGAGACGGCGGACTACGCGGTGGCGAAGCTGCGCGCGGTGGCACCCGGGGTGACCTCGTTCCCGGTCATCACGAAGTTCGAGAAGTGGACCTACTCCGCCGACGGCGACTGGGTGGGCGGGTTCTGGCCCGGCACGCTGTGGATGGCGTGGCTGCACAGCGGCGACCCGCAGTTCCGCTCCCTGGCCCTCGCCGCCGCGGAACGGCTGGCGCCCCGGCGCACCGACACCGGCACGCACGACCTCGGTTTCCTCTTCTCCCCGTCCTGGGTGACCGCCTGGCGCCTGACCGGCGACCCCAAGTGGCGCGACGGCGCCCTGCAGGCGGCGTCCTCCCTGATCAAGCGGTACAACACGGCAGGCCGTTTCATCCGGGCCTGGGGCGCGCTCGGCAGCGCCGACAACGCGGGCCGGGTGATCATGGACACGATGATGAACCTCGACCTCCTGGCCTTCGCCGGCCGGCAGACCGGGGACCCGGCCTACCTCGACATCGCCGTCGCGCACGCGCGGACCACCCAGCGCCACTTCCTGCGGCCCGACGGCTCCACGCCGCACGTCTTCGACTTCGACCCGGCCACCGGCGCCCCCGTCGGGCCCAACACCGTGCAGGGCTACAGCCCCGCCTCCTGCTGGTCCCGCGGCCAGGCCTGGGGCGTCTACGGCTTCACCACGATGTTCCGCCGCACCGGCCACCCGGAGTTCCTCGCCACGGCCCGCAGGCTCGCGGACTTCGCGCTCGGCGCGCTGACGCCCGATCACGTCCCCGTCTGGGACTACCTCGCCCCGCAGCAGCCGAACGACGTCAAGGACGCCTCGGCCGGCGCGGTCATGGCCTGCGGCCTGCTCGACCTCGCCGCAGCCACCGGCACGGCCCGCTACCGCGAGAGCGCCCTGCAGCTGCTCCTCGCCCTGTCCCGCACCTGCCTGACCACCCGCTCCACCCGCGCCCAGGCCGTCGTCGCCCGCTGCACCCGCAACCGCCCCGCCGAGGACGGCGTCGAGGTCTCCGTCCCCTACGCCGACTACTACCTCCTGGAGGGCATCCTCCGCGTCCTGCGCCCCGCGGACGCCGACCGGGCGATCGACCTGTCCACGGTGTGACGCGCCGTCCGGCGGCGCCGGATTCCCCGCGCGGCCCCTCCCCGGCGAACGCGACCGCGTACCAGGGCAGTTGGGCGGCCGCGCGGGCCCGCCGCCCCGGTCACCGTTCCGTCCCCGGCGCTTCCGCGGACGCGTAGGATGCGCAGGCCACTCACACGGGGAGGGCCGGAATGGCCGCCAATGAGAGCTCAGACCTCGCGCCGCACGCGCGCAGCCGATCAGGGCTGCGTGCAGCACTGGCCGTCTGCGCCGCCGCAACGACGGCCCTCACCCTCGCCGGGTGCACCAGCGGTGACGGCGTCACCGGGCAGAGAGCCACAGCCCTGGCCGAAGCACAGTCCGTCTGCCGATCATGGGGCTTCGGCCAGGACGCCCACCTGCCGGGCCCCGACCCCACCGTGCCGGTGCACGTGGACACGGCAGCGGCAGAGGCGAGCGCCACCGCCAACAAGGCTTCGCACGCCGAAAACCTCGACACGGCATGGACCCCGCTCGCGGTGGCCTCCCACACGATGGCGGTGATCGTGCAGGGCGAGGTCACGTTCGAGCACTTGCCACCTGACCTCCAAAGCGACTTCCGCGACGCGTACTTCACGGCAGCCGAGGAGTGCCGCAAAGCGTACGCGGCCGGGTGACGACGGGACCCGCATCCCGCACCCGCCCGTCCCCGCCGGCGGTGCGCCTCAGCGAATGGGCGTACCGGGAGCGCGTCCCGCACAGCCGTACGGCCGGGCGCGTGGCCTTCCGCCCGCCCCGCACCGGGCCGTCGCCGAGCCCTTCGACGGACCGGCCAACGATCAGTGAAGCCCCTCCGGGTGACCCGGAGGGGCTTCGTTCGTTATCCCGCTGCAGGTCCTGAACCTGCGGGCCCACGGCCCTTGGTGGGGCGGGTGGGACTCGAACCCACGACCGACGGATTATGAGTCCGCTGCTCTAACCGGCTGAGCTACCGCCCCGTACGGCGTGCCGTCACCATCCCGTGCACGCCGTCTGCCGCAGCATAGCTGCTCATACGATCTGTCGCCCTCGCGGGTCACAGACGCACCACCTGGTGGACTGCGATCACCGGATGACCGGTTCCCGGGGACACGAAAAAGGACCCCCACGGGGGTCCTTGACCGCTGCTCCCCCGACTGGACTCGAACCAGTAACCTGCCGGTTAACAGCCGGCTGCTCTGCCAATTGAGCTACAGGGGATAGAGGAGCGCGAGCTCCCCCGACTGGACTCGAACCAGTAACCTGCCGGTTAACAGCCGGCTGCTCTGCCAATTGAGCTACAGGGGATCGCTCCGCTTGCACCGAATGCACCCGTTTCCGGCATCCCGGACGGCGTGCGCTCGCTGCGACACATACATTAGCGCAAGGTGGGGGGTGCTCCGCCAACCGGTATCTCCGTGGTTGTCCGCTGGCCACGACGGGTAGGCGCGAAGCACAGCCCCGAGACGAGGAGAGGGTGGAGCCATGCGCTACCGGCTGACGTTCATCAGCGGGGTCGCCGTCGGGTACGTGCTCGGGGCGCGGGCCGGCCGCGACCGGTACGAGCAGCTGCGCAAGAGCGCCCAGCGCGTCGCGCAGAACCCGGCGGTGCGGAACACCGTGGAGTCCGCGGGCCAAGCGGGCCGCGGGGCGGCCGTGAAGGCCGTGGACGCGGTGACCGCCAAGGTCGGGGACCGGCTGCCGCCGGCGGTCGCGGAGCGGCTGCGCCGCGTGCGCGGCAACGGCTCGGCGGTCGAGGACGACTGGGGCACCAGCAACACCTGACGACGCCGGTCCGGCGCGGGCGGATGCGGGTGAAGGTGCCCGGTTTTCCGCCGTACGCGCCGGGTGCGGCATGATGCCCGCATGGGGATTGTGGCGGGGATCGACAGCTCGGGCAGCGGCACGACGGTCGTCGTGTGCGACACCGAAAACGGAGCCGTGCTCCGGCAGACGCACGCCCCGCACCCCCTGCCGGGCGGCGAGGGCGCCGGGACGCCGACCGAGATCGACCCCGAGGCCTGGCTGCTGTCGCTGGGCGAGGCCGCCAAGGGCGGGATGCTCGAGGGCGTGGAGGCCATCGGGGTCTCCGGACAGCAGCACGGGATGCTGGCGCTGGACGCCGGCGGGGCGCTCGTGCGGCCCGCACTGCTCTGGAACGACAAGCGGGCGCAGATCCAGGCCGCCGACCTGACCGAGGAGCTGGGCGGTCCCGGCGCCTGGGCCGAGGCGGTCGGGGCGGTGCCGCAGGCCGCGTACCCGGTGGCCAAGCTGCGCTGGCTGGCCCGGCACGAACCCGCCTCGGCGCAGCGCACCGCGCAGGTGCTGCTGCCGCACGACTGGCTGGTGTGGCAGCTCATGGGCCGCCCCCGGCGGCGCACGACGGACCGGGGCGACGCCTCGGGCACGGGCTACTGGTCGGCGGCGACCGGACAGTGGCGCACGGACATCGTGGAGCTGGCGCTCGGCCATCCGGTGCAGCTGCCCGACGTGCTGGCCCCCGCCGAGCCGGCCGGCCGGACCCCGGAGGGGCTGCTGATCTCGGCCGGTACCGGGGACAACATGGCGGCCGCCCTCGGACTGGGCGTCGGCCCGGGGGACGCGGTGGTGTCGCTGGGAGCGGCCGGGACGGTCTTCGCGGTGCACCACCACGCGCTGAGCGACCCGACCGGCCTGATCACCTCCTTCGCCGACGCGACCGGCCGCCATCTGCCGGTCGTTCACACCCGCAACGCCGTACGGGTGCTGCGCGGCACCGCCGAGCTCCTCGGCACCGACCTGGCCGGGCTGTCGGAGCTGGCGATGCGCTCCACCCCGGGTTCGTACGGCCTGGTGCTGCTGCCGTACCTGGAGGGCGAGCGCACACCTGACCTGCCGCACACCGCGGGGACGCTGCACGGGCTGCGGCGCGAGAGCATGAAGCCGGAGCACCTGGCGCGGGCGGCGTTCGAGGGGATGCTGTGCGGGCTGGCGGACGCGCTGGACGTGCTGCGGGCGCGCGGGGTGGAGGTGCGCCGGATCTTCCTGCTGGGCCCGGCGGGTGACCTCCCCGCCGTACGGTCGATGGCCCCGGCGCTGCTGGGCGCGCAGGTCGTCGTGCCGCCGCCGGGCGAGTACGCGGCGCTGGGCGCGGCCCGGCAGGCGGCCTGGTCACTGGGGGTGGTGAACGGCACGGCCTCGCCGGAGCAGCCTCCGTACTGGCACCCCGCGGACTACGCCGTGGCCGAACCGGGCCCGGACGACGGGCCGATCGGGCACTCGGTGCGGCAGCAGTACGTCGCGGTGCGTGAGCAGACGCATCCGGGGGCGTTCCCGGGTTGATCCCGGAGTCGGCCATGGGCCGGTAAATCGTGTGCCTACGGCAACCATCGGACTATAGGGTCATCCGTCGTGCTGATCCGTCTCCTCCGGTCCCATCTCCTTCCCTACAGGCGTGCCGTCTCCGTGCTCGTCGTACTGCAGCTCGTGGCGACCCTCGCCATGCTCTACCTGCCCACCCTCAACGCCGACATCATCGACGACGGCGTCGTCAAGGGGGACACGGGTTACATCCTCCGGGTCGGCGCCATCATGCTCGCCGTGACCCTCGTCCAGCTCGCCTGCTCGGTGGGCGCCGTCTACCACGGCGCCCGCACCTCGATGGCGGTCGGCCGGGACATCCGCGCCTCCGTCTTCGACCGGGTGCAGCGCTTCTCCTCCCGCGAGGTCGGGCAGTTCGGCGCCCCCTCGCTGATCACCCGGACGACCAACGACGTCCAGCAGGTGCAGATGCTGGTGCTGATGACCTTCACGCTGATGGTCTCGGCACCGATCATGTGCTTCGGCGGCATCATCATGGCGCTCGGCCAGGACGTGCCGCTGTCCTCGCTGCTGCTGGCGGTGGTGCCGGTGCTGGGCGTGCTGGTGCTGCTGCTGGTACGGAAGCTGCGTCCGCTCTTCCGCTCCATGCAGGAACGGCTCGACACGGTGAACCGGGTACTGCGGGAGCAGATCACCGGCATCCGGGTCATCCGCGCCTTCGTCAAGGACGATTTCGAGCAGGCCCGCTTCCGCAAGGCCAACGACGACCTGACGGACGTCGCGCTGCGCGCCGGGCGGATGATGACGCTGATGTTCCCGGTCGCGATGGCCGTCGTGAACGTCACGAGCGTGGCCGTGCTGTGGTTCGGCGCCCACCGGATCGACAGCGGCGGCATGCAGATCGGCGCGCTCACCGCCTTCATCAGCTACCTGATGCAGATCCTCATGTCGATCATGATGGCCACCTTCATGGTGATGATGGTGCCGCGTGCCGAGGTCTGCGCCGAGCGCATCGAGGAGGTGCTGGGCACCGACCCGAGCGTCACCCCGCCCGCCGATCCGGTGCGGCTCGCGGTACGGCGCGGCGAGCTGGAGCTGCGCGCCGCGGACTTCGCGTACCCGGGCGCCGAGGCCGAGGTGCTGCGCGGCATCGACCTGGTCGCCCGGCCCGGGGAGACCACGGCGGTGATCGGCTCCACCGGCAGCGGCAAGACGACCCTGCTGGGTCTGGTGCCGCGGCTGTTCGACGCCACCGGCGGCCAGGTGCTGATCGACGGCACCGACGTCCGTGAACTGGACGCGGCGCACCTGGCCGAGACGGTCGCCCTGGTCCCGCAGAAGCCGTACCTGTTCACCGGGACGGTCGCCTCCAACCTGCGCTACGGCAACCCCGAGGCCACCGACGAGGAGCTCTGGCACGCCCTGGAGATCGCGCAGGCCCGGGAGTTCGTGGAGCGGCTCGCGCAGGAGGGCGGCGGCTCCGGACTCGACGCCCCGATCGCCCAGGGCGGCACCAACGTCTCCGGCGGCCAGCGCCAGCGCCTCGCCATCGCGCGGGCCCTGGTGCGCAAGCCCACCGTCTACCTCTTCGACGACTCCTTCTCCGCGCTGGACTACGCCACCGACGCCGCGCTGCGCCGGGCGCTGGCCCGGGAGACGGCGGACGCGACCGTCGTGATCGTCGCGCAGCGGGTCAGCACCATCCGCGACGCCGACCGGATCGTGGTCCTCGACGAGGGCCGTGTGGTCGGCACGGGCACCCACCACGAACTGATGGACGGCAATCCCACGTACCGGGAGATCGTGCTCTCCCAGCTCACCGAGCAGGAGGCGGCATGAGCGTCCCCGCGCCCCGGAGGGGGCCCGCACCCACGGCGGGGCCGATGCGGTTCATGGGCGGCCAGCCCACCGAGCGGTCCATGGACTTCAAGGGCTCCGGCAAGCGGCTGCTGGGGCTGATGCGCCCCGAGCGCACCCTGGTCGTCGCCATGCTGGCCTGCACGACGCTGGGCGTCGCCCTCAACGTCATCGGCCCGAGGATCCTGGGCAAGGCCACCGACCTGATCTTCGCCGGGGTCCTCGGCCGTTCGCTGCCCGCGGGCACCGACAAGGCCGGGGCGATCGAGCACCTGCGGCAGGAGGGCAGCAACACCCTCGCCGACCTGCTGCAGTCCGCCGACTTCACCCCGGGCGCCGGGATCGACTTCGACGCCGTGGGCCACGTGCTGCTGACCGCCCTCGCGATCTACGCGGCCGCCGCGGTCTTCGCGGTCGTCCAGGGCCGGCTGGCCACGACGGTCATCCAGCGCACCGTGTTCCGGCTGCGCCAGGACGTCGAGGCGAAGCTGGCCCGGCTGCCCCTGTCGTACTTCGACCGGCAGCCGCGCGGCGAGGTGCTGAGCCGGGCCACCAACGACATCGACAACATCGGCCAGACGCTGCAGCAGACGATGGGGCAGATCATCTTCGCGCTGCTGTCGATCGTGGGCGTGCTGGTGATGATGTTCTCGATCTCCTGGCTGCTGGCGCTGGTGGCGCTGGTGACCGTGCCGCTGTCGGTGTTCGTCGCCACGGCGGTCGGCAAGCGGGCCCAGCCGCAGTTCGTGCAGCAGTGGCGGACCACCGGCAAGCTCAACGCCCACATCGAGGAGATGTACACCGGGCACACCCTGGTGAAGGTCTTCGGCCGCCAGGAGGAGTCCGCGGAGGCCTTCCGCGAGCAGAACGAGGCGCTCTACCAGTCGGGCTTCCGGGCGCAGTTCATCTCGGGCGTCATCCAGCCCGCGATGATGTTCATCGGGAACGTCAACTACATCCTGGTGGCCGTCGTGGGCGGGCTGCGGGTGGCCAGCGGCGCGCTGTCCATCGGCGACGTCCAGGCCTTCATCCAGTACAGCCGGCAGTTCAGCCAGCCGCTGACCCAGGTGGCGAGCATGTCCAACCTGGTGCAGTCCGGGGTCGCCTCCGCCGAGCGGGTCTTCGAGCTGCTCGACGCCCAGGAGCAGAGCCCCGAGCCGAAGACGCTCGGGCTGCGCAAGGAGCAGCACGGCGAGGTCCGATTCGAGGACGTGGCGTTCCGCTACGAGCCGGAGAAGCCGCTCATCGAGGACCTGTCGCTGACCGTCGAACCGGGCCACACGGTCGCCATCGTCGGCCCGACCGGCGCGGGCAAGACCACGCTGGTCAACCTGCTCATGCGCTTCTACGAGGTCACCGGCGGGCGGATCACCGTCGACGGCACCGACATCGCGTCCCTGCCGCGGGAGGAACTCCGCTCCGGCATCGGCATGGTGCTGCAGGACACGTGGCTGTTCGGCGGCACGATCGCGGAGAACATCGCGTACGGCACCGAGGGCGCGACCCGCGAGCAGGTCGAGGAGGCCGCGCGCGCCGCGCACGCGGACCGCTTCGTCCGCACCCTCCCGGACGGGTACGACACCGTCATCGACGACGAGGGCACGGGCGTCAGCGCCGGCGAGAAGCAGCTGATCACCATCGCGCGGGCGTTCCTGTCCGACCCGGTGATCCTCGTCCTCGACGAGGCCACCAGCTCGGTCGACACCCGTACCGAGGTGCTGATCCAGCGGGCCATGGCGCAGCTCAGCCACGGGCGGACCAGCTTCGTCATCGCGCACCGGCTGTCCACGATCCGCGACGCGGACGTCATCTTGGTGATGGAGAGCGGCGCCATCGTCGAACAGGGCACCCACGAGGAGCTGCTGACCAAGGACGGCGCCTACGCCCGGCTGTACGCGGCGCAGTTCGCGCAGGCGGTGGCGGAGGTCGACTGACCGGCCGCGAGGCCGCGACGCGAGCCCCCGCCGGCCCGGCCGGCGGGGGCTCGCGCGTGCTCAGTCCAGGTAGCCGCGCAGCTGGTCGGCGAAGGCGTGGTCGCGCAGCTTGTTGAGGGTCTTGGACTCGATCTGCCGGATGCGCTCGCGGGTGACGCCGAAGATCCGGCCGATCTCCTCCAGGGTGCGCGGGCGCCCGTCGGCCAGGCCGTACCGCAGCTGGACGACCTTGCGCTCGCGCTCGCCGAGGGTGGACAGCACCGCCTCCAGGTGCTCGCGCAGCAGCAGGAAGGCGGCGGACTCCACGGGCGAGGTGGCGTCGCCGTCCTCGATGAGGTCACCGAGGGCGACGTCCTCCTCCTCGCCGACCGGGGCGTGCAGGCTCACCGGCTCCTGCGCCAGGCGCAGCACCTCGCTCACCCGCTCCGGGGGGATCTCCAGGTGGGCGCCGACCTCTTCGGTGGAGGGCTCGTAGCCACGTTCCTGCAGCAGGCGGCGCTGGACGCGCACGACGCGGTTGATCAGCTCCACGACGTGGACCGGGACCCGGATGGTGCGGGCCTGGTCGGCCAGGGCGCGGCTCATGGCCTGGCGGATCCACCAGGTCGCGTAGGTGGAGAACTTGTAGCCGCGGGCGTAGTCGAACTTCTCCACGGCGCGGATCAGCCCGAGGTTGCCCTCCTGGACCAGGTCGAGCATGGTCAGGCCGCGGCCCACGTACCGCTTGGCGACGGAGACGACCAGGCGCAGGTTGGCCTCGATCAGGCGGCGCTTGGCCATCCGGCCGAGCACGACCAGCCGGTCGAGGTCGACGGCGAGCCGGGAGTCGGGGTCCGGAGTGCCGTTCAGCTTCTCCTCGGCGAAGAGGCCGGCCTCGACCCGGCGGGCGAGTTCGACCTCCTCCTCGGCGGTGAGCAGGGGTATCCGGCCGATCTCGCGCAGGTACTGGCGGAACAGGTCCGCGGACGGGCCGAAGACCTCGTCGCCGGACCGCCGTACGGGGCCCGGGTCGGCATCGGACTCGGGGTCGGGGTCGGACCCCGTCTCCGCCGCGGCCTCCGCACGCGCCTGCGCCTCGTCGGGTCCGCCGGCCGGTTCCTCGGGGTGCACGGCCGCGTGGTTCTGCTCCGGCACGCGCTCCAGCAGGTCGTCGGCCGGGGCCGTCAGGGGCGTCAGTGTCTGGATGTGCACGGGAGAGACCTCCACGGTGAGCGCAGCCACGGACTCGGAGACGCGCCGCGACGGAACGGTCGCGGCGTCCTCGCCACGGCCCGTCCGGGAGTTCGCCGTCAGCGGCACTCCGGTGGCGTCACCATCGACACCGCTCGGCAGTCCGCGCTCCGAGGACTCTTGCACCGCCCCCAGTGTGGCCTACGGCACACCATGCCCACGAGGGTCGTGCGCCGCTTTTTTGTGACGGAGGGCAACCCCCTCGTCACGCCCGCGTCCCCGTCCCTTCCCGGGCGGGACGGCCGTCCGCGCCCGGCTCAGAGGGCCGCGACGCCCTGTTCGCGCAGGCGCTGGCCGTACTGCTGGAGCGCCCACAGCTCGCCCTGGACGGCGGCGAGCTGGGCCTCGTCGGCGCGCGGGCCCTGGGCGCTCAGCCGGGTGTGGTCGGCGTTGAGCTGGGTGATGCGGCGGGCGACCGCCTGACGGCGTACGTCGACGAGGATCTTGCCGGCGTAGACGTCCGGCGCCTTGTGCTGGACCGGCTCGACGGCGAGTTCGGTCACCAGCGAGCGCACGGTGTCGTCCGGTGCCACGTCGCGGACCCGGACGAGGAACTCGGCGTCGGCGGCCTCGGCACCGCCCGCCTCGGCGATGGCGCGGCGCACGGCGGCGTACGGCGGTGCGGTGAACTCGTCCTCGCCGTAGGCGTCGAAGGCCGGGGAGACCAGTTCCGGGTGCTGGAGGGCGAGCTTGAGCAGTTCGCGCTCGACCCGGTGGGCGGGGCTGCGCATGTCCAGCCGCGGCCCGCGCGGACCGGCCGGCGCGGCGGGGCCCGGGGCCGCGTCGGGGCGCGCCGCGGCGCCCCGGCCCGGCTGGGCGGCGCCGCCGGACTGGCGGCGTTCGCGCTGCCAGCGGGCGAGCTGGGAGACACGGCGCACCACGAACTGCGAGTCGAGGATGCCGAGCATGCCGGCCAGCTGCACCGCGTACTCGTGCTGGATGGACGCGTTCTTGATGCCCGCGACGATGGGCGCGCCCGCTTCCAGCGCGGAGGCCCGGCCCTCGGCGGTGTCGAGGTTGTAGCGGGCGACGACCGACGTCAGGGCGAAGGCGAACAGCGGGGTACGGGTGTCCACCAGCCGCTGCACGGCGGCGTCGCCCTCGGCGAGGCGCAGGTCGCAGGGGTCCATGCCGCCGGGGGTGATGGCGATGGAGGTCTCGGCGGCGAACTTCTGGTCGTCCTCGAAGGCGCGCAGGGCGGCCTTCTGGCCGGCCTCGTCGCCGTCGAAGGTGAAGACGACCTCGGCGCCCGAGTTGTCCATCAGCAGCCGGCGGAGGATCTTGATGTGATCGCCGCCGAAGGCGGTGCCGCAGGTCGCGATGGCGGTGGTGACGCCCGCGAGGTGGCACGCCATGACGTCGGTGTAGCCCTCGACGACGACGGCCCGGCTGGTGCGGGCGATCTCCTTCTTCGCCAGGTCGATGCCGTACAGGACCTGGGACTTCTTGTAGATCGGCGTCTCGGGGGTGTTGAGGTACTTCGGGCCCTGGTCGTCCTCGCGCAGCTTGCGCGCGCCGAAGCCGATCACCTCACCGGTGATGTCGCGGATCGGCCAGATCAGCCGGCCGCGGAAGCGGTCGATGGCACCGCCGCGGCGGCTCTCGCTGGCGAGTCCGGAGACGATCAGCTCGCGGTCGGTGAAGCCCTTGCCGCGCAGGAAGCGGACGAGGTGGTCCCAGCCCGCCGGGGCGTAGCCGACGCCAAAGTGCTCGGCGGCGGCCTGGTCGAAGCCCCGCTCGGTGAGGAACTTCCGGCCGATCTCGGCCTCGGCCCCGCCCAGCTGCTCGACGTAGAACTGCGCGGCCGCCTTGTGCGCCTCGACCAGCCGGATCCGCTCGCCCTGCTGCCGGCCCGGGGTGTAGCCGCCCTCCTCGTACCGCAGCGTGATGCCCGCCACGGCGGCGAGCCGCTCGACCGCCTCCGAGAAGGACAGGTGGTCGACCTTCATCACGAAGTCGAGGGTGTCGCCGCCCTCCTGGCAGCCGAAGCAGTGGTAGAGCCCCTTGCTCGGGCTCACGTGGAAGGAGGGCGACTTCTCGTCGTGGAAGGGGCACAGGCCCTTCAGGTTGCCGCCGCCCGCGTTCCTGAGCTGCAGGTACTCGGACACGACGGCGTCGATCGGGACCGCGTCCCGTACCGCCTTGACGTCCTCGTCCCTGATCCGCCCAGCCACGGAAGGATTCTACGGCGCGGCCCGGGGAAGGTCAGACCAGCTTGGCGACGAAGAGGAAGTGCGGCCCGGCCGGCTCCAGCACGAACTCCTCCCCCACCGCCATGAAGCCCTGCCCCTCCCAGAAGCCGCGCGCCGAGGTACGGCCGTTGCACCACACCAGCTCGGCCCCGCGCTGCCGGGCCTGCTCCAGCGCGGCGTGCAGCAGCGCAGCGCCGTAGCCGCGGCCGCGGACCTCCGGGGCGCTGGCCATGCCGCGGATGCGGTACGCGATCGCGCCGTCGCCGGGCAGCTGCTCCGGGAAGAGCGTGACGCACGCCACGACCTCGTCGCCGCCGTCGCCGCCGTAGGCCGCCATGTGGAAGGCGAGCGGATGACCGTCCTCCAGGAAGATCGCCGACTTCCGCGGGAGCCCGGGCCGCAGCACCCTCCAGCGCAGTTCGAAGATCTCCTCGACGGGTACGACGGCGGTCCTGGGCTCCATGACAGTCATGCTAGGTGACCGCCCCCGGGCTCACTCCAGGAGGGAGGCCAGGGGCACCGTGGGGTCGGCCAGCGCGTCGGTGTCGACCTGGCGGCCGGAGCGGATGAGCTTCTGGACGGTGTCGGTCACGTCCCACACGTTGACGTTCATCCCGGCCAGCACCCTGCCGTCGCGCAGCCAGAAGGCGATGAACTGCCGCTTGCCCACGTCGCCCCGGGCCAGCACCTGGTCGTAGGTGCCGGGGGCGGCGTGCCCGGAGAACTCCATGCCCAGGTCGTACTGGTCGGTGAAGAAGTACGGGACCCGGTCGTACACCACGTCCCCGCCGAGCATCGCACGGGCCGCCACGGGGCCGCTGTTGAGGGCGTTCGCCCAGTGCTCGACCCGCAACCGGCCGCCCAGCAGGGGGTGTTCGGCGTTGGCGACGTCTCCGGCGGCGAAGACGTCCGGGTCGGAGGTGCGCAGCGAGGCGTCCACGGCGATGCCGCCGCCCGCGGCGCGGTCGGCCAGCGCCAGCCCGGCGGCCTCGGCGAGCGCGGTGCGCGGGGCGGCGCCGATCGCGGCGAGCACGTGGTGGGCGGGGTGCTCCTCGCCGTCGTCGGTGAGCACCGACATCACCATGCCGTCCTGACCGGTGATCTCGGTGAGCCGGGCGCCGAAGTGGAACCGCACCCCGTGCTCGCGGTGCAGGTCGGCGAAGACCTCGCCGAGCTCCGGGCCGAGGACCGAGTGCAGCGGGCACGGCTGCGGCTCGACGACCGTGACCTCGACGCCGTAGCCGCGGGCGGCGGCCGCCACCTCCAGGCCGATCCAGCCCGCTCCGGCGATCACCAGGTGGCCGTTCTCGCGGCCGAGCGAGGTCAGCACGTTCTTCAGCCGCTCGGCGTGCGCGAGACGGCGCAGGTGGTGCACCCCGGCCAGGTCGGTGCCGGGGATGTCCAGCCGGCGCGGCTCGGCGCCGGTGGTCAGCAGCAGCCTGTCGTACGGGATGGAGGTGCCGTCGCCCAGGGTGATCCGCTTGCCGGTCCGGTCCAGGCCGGTGACCGGCTGGCCGAGGTGGAGTTCGACGTCGTGCTCGGCGTACCAGGCGGCGGGATGGACGAAGACCGAGTCGCGCTCCTCGTTGCCCAGCAGGAAGCCCTTGGAGAGCGGGGGTCGTTCGTAGGGGTGGTCGCGTTCGTCCCCGATCAGTATCACGCGGCCGGTGAAACCCTCGGAGCGCAGCGTCTCCGCCGCTTTCGCCCCGGCGAGCCCCGCCCCGACGATGACGAATGTGTGGTCTGCGTCCACCACTGTGCGCCTCCCTGGTGTCCTCGGGTGCCCGGCGGCCCTCCCTCTGGCAATTGCCAGTCATGTGAGCGTCCCGCACGGCAGGGCCGACGTGAAGAGTGCCGCGCCGACCGGGAACGGGGGCGGCGCGGCGCACGGGGGCGGCCGGGGGCCCGCCGGGGGCTCACCGGGGGGCGGTGAGCCGGGCGTGCAGGGCGGTCGCGGCCGCGTCGGTCAGCGAGGCGATCTGGTCGACGACGGCCCGCTGCCGGGCCCGGTCGTCCTTGGCCTCGTCGAAGATGCCGCGGAACTGCGGGTCCAGCCCCTCCGGCGCCCGGGCCAGCAGGGCCTCGGCGAGCTCCCCGATGACCACGCGCTGCTGGGCGCGCCGCCGCTCCTGCGCCTCGCGCTGCATGACGTACCGGTCGGCGACCGCCTTCAGGACGGCGCACTCCAGCCGCTGGTCGCGCGGGACGACCAGTTGGGCGCGGTGACGGGTGAGCCGGCCGGTGCCGTAGGCGTCCCGGGTGGCGCGCTCGGCGGCCAGGCAGAAGCGGCCGATCAGCTGCGAGGTGGCGTCCTTCAGCCGGGCCTGGGCGATGGCGGAACCGTCGTAGCCGTGCGGCCACCACTCCATGTCCAGCAGCCGGTCCAGGGCCTGCGCGAGCTCGTCCTCGGCCGCCCCGGGGGCGTAGCGGCCGGCGGCGACGGCGAAGATCTCACGGCGCTCGGGCTCGGCGAGCAGCACCGCCGGGTCCAGATGGCCGGCGTGCAGCCCGTCCTCGACGTCGTGGACGGAGTACGCCACGTCGTCGGCCCAGTCCATGACCTGCGCCTCGAAGCACTGCACGTACGGGCGGTCGGCGGGGGCGGTGCGGCGCAGCCACTCGAAGACCGGCAGGTCGTCCTCGTACACGCCGAACTTGGGGCTGGTGGGGTCGGTGGGGTGCCCGCCGCGCGGCCAGGGGTACTTCGTCGCCGCGTCCAGCGCCGCCCGGGTCAGGTTGAGGCCCACGCTGGTCAGGGTGCCGTCGTCGGCGTGGGCGAAACGCTTCGGCTCCAGCCGGGTCAGGATGCGCAGGCTCTGGGCGTTGCCCTCGAAGCCGCCGCAGCCGGCCGCGACCTCGGCGAGCACCATCTCCCCGTTGTGCCCGAAGGGCGGATGGCCGATGTCGTGGGCCAGGCAGGCGGTCTCCACCAGGTCCGGGTCGCAGCCGAGGGCCGCCCCGAGCTCCCGGCCGACCTGGGCGCACTCCAGGCTGTGCGTCAGCCGCGTCCGCGGGCTGCTGTTGAGCGCCCGGGCGTCATCGACCGGGTCCACCACCTGCGTCTTCCCGGCCAGCCGGCGCAGCCCCGCGGAGTGCAGCATGCGGGCCCGGTCCCGCTGGAACGACGTGCGGCCGGGCCGCTTGTCGGGCTCGGGCACGTAGCGCTCGGTGTCGGCTTCGCTGTAGGGGGCGTAGTCGGTCGCCGCAGGGTGGTTCGCGTCCATACCGCGACGGTAGCGGGCGCGACCCGGTCCGGGCGGCTACGCCGTGGCCAGCTGCGCCGCGGCGGCGGGACCCGCCGTGCCGGCCAGCGCCCGGTCGTAGCGGTGCAGCACCAGCGCCGCCATCGCCGGATGCGCGCCGAGCGGGGCGGCGGCGATCCACGGCGCCGCGGCGGCCGCCGCCGTCGCGAAGCGGCCCGGCGCGGCGAAGCAGGAGGCCACCGCGACCCGGTCCCGGCCGTCGGCCGACAGCTGCCGCACCGCCGCGGCGACGTCCGGCCCCGCCGACGCGTACGCGGGCACCACCGGCACCCCGCCGCCCAGCCGGGCCTGCAGCAGCGCGGCCGTCGCCTCGGTGTCCCGGGCCGACTGCGGGTCACGGGACCCTGCGGCGGCCAGTACGATCCCGGCCCGCCGGGCGGCACGCGGGGGGCCGGTGCGCCAGCCCGCCTCGGCCAGACGGTCGTGCAGCGCCTCGGCGAGCAGCGGGTGCGGGCCGAGCGGCGCCGCGACCCGCCCCCGCAGGTGCGGGGCCCGGGCCAGCGCCCCGGGGAGGTCCCGCTTGACGTGGTGGCCGCGGGTCAGCATCAGCGGCACCAGGACGGCCTCGCCGCGCAGGGCCGCAAGGGTGTCGTCCAGCGACGGCTCGTCGATCTCGATGTGACCGAGCCGCACCGACAGCCCCGGGCGCAGGTCCCTGATCCGCTCCAGCAGGGCGTGCGCGGTGCGCAGCGCCTCCGGGTCGCGGCTGCCGTGCGCGACGGCGACCAGGACCGGGCGGCAGGGGGCCGCGGAGCGCAGCGTCACCCGCGAGAGCTGACTGCTGAGCTGCGTGGTGATCCGGGACATGAGCTGCGCCGTGCTGTCGAAGTGGTCCGGTCCTGGCACGCCGTGCGGCGCGGGTTCCTCGGCCGTCATGCACCGAGTGTGGCGAGCGGGGGTTGCCACGCCGTTGCACCGAGATGACGACTGGTTTCCGCCACTTCACACTCCGTGCGGGCGGGTGTGAGGGCCGCCCGCGGAGCGTGCGTCAGCGGCGCTTCCAGTCCCCGCCCTCGATGGGGCGCCCCTTCCCGCGCAGCTCCCGTTCGTGGTCCGCGGCCGCCAGATACACCCATGCGGGCACCGTCCGCCCGGCGTAGGTGCGCACGTCGCGGACCACCCGCTCGTACAGGTTCCCGGCGGCGCCCGGACTGTACTCCTCCAGGCGGTCCAGGTCCGCGAGCACCTCCTGGTACAGGTCTTCGACCGGATGGATGACGTCGCCGTGGATGCGGCCGCGGTCGTCGGCCACGGCGTACGGGTAGCCCGGACCGTCGAAGAGCAGCGCACCGTGCAGCACGGCGGGCGTCTCGGACGTCGTCCGGCCGCGCAGCAGCCAGGAGTGGTTGATCTCGCCGGGCCGCAGGGTCCCGTACACGAAGAACGGGAGGCGGGAATGGTCGTCACGCATCACCCTCATGGAACCGCAGGGACGTACGGGACGTCGACTCGGACGTGGAACGAAGCCCGAACCGGAAGACGCCAGGGGTACGCGTGGGGGCCGTGCTGCCGCGTCTGCGGCGGCTCGCGCGGCTGCGGCGGCTGCCACGGCTACCGCGGTCCAGGCGGGGGCGGCGGTACCTGCTGTGGGCCGCCGTGGCCCTGGGCGTACTGGCGCTGCTGCCCGCGACGTGGCTCCAGGTCACCGCGGACGACCGGGTCCGTACGGTGGCGGACGCCCCCGCGGAGCCCGTCGCCGTCGTCTTCGGCGCGGGCCTGTGGAACGGCGAGCCCTCCCCCTACCTGGCCCACCGCCTCGACGCGGCCGCCGAACTGTGGGCGGCGCACAAGGTGCGGGCGGTCCTCGTCACGGGCGACAACGGCCGCACCGACTACGACGAGCCGACCGCGATGCGGGACTACCTGGCCGCGCACGGCGTGCCCCGCGACAAGGTCGTCCTCGACTACGCCGGCTTCGACACGTGGGACTCCTGCGCCCGGGCCCGGCGCGTCTTCGGCGTCGACCGGGCGCTGCTGGTGAGCCAGGGCTTCCACATACGGCGGGCGCTGGCGCTGTGCGGGGCGGCCGGGATCGAGGCGTACGGGATCGGGGTCGACGAGCGGCACGACGCGACCTGGTACTACGGGGGGACCCGCGAGGTCGCCGGAGCCGTGAAGGCCGCGTTCGACGCCGCGTTCACCCCGGACCCCCGTTTCCTCGGCCCCCGCGAGGCCGGCATCCAGCGCGCCCTGGGGTGACCCGGCCCGGACCGGGGTGACCCGTGTCGCCGCGCGTGCGGTTGCGTTGTGGTTGCTGTTGGGGGTTTCCCCGCCGCCCGCCCTCCCCCAGCCTTCGGCCGGGGGGGGACCCCCACAGCGCTCGCGGTTTACCCCTGCAGTATTCGGCGCCGGGTTCGCCGCTCGTCTCCCCCAGCCTTCGGCTGGGGGGGACCCCCATGGGCGCACCCCGCCACACCCCCTCCTGCCGGTCGAGGCGACTAACGGCCGATGGGCGGGGTCGGAGAGCGGTCCGGGGTTGCCGCAGGTGCCCTACTTACCCCCCCACCGGCCGTCATGCGCCCCGACAACCGGAGGGGGTGTGGCGGGGTGCGCCCGGAAGCGACGAGCGACGGACCCGGCGCCGAACGACGCAGGGCCAAACCGCGAGCGCTGAGGACGTGCGCCGGCGCGCCACCGACCCCACCCCAACGGAGCGCAGGCCCGCACTGACCGCGCCGGGCAATCGGGCGGGAGGGCGGGTGGACGCCCGCCGCAGGCGCAAACAACCCGCACACGGCAAACGACCCGCACCCTCACACCCCGCACAGCCCCGCAGGGAGCGCACCGTACGCCGGGCGTAACGCCCCCGCCCGGGGGGCGAAACACCGGCGCCGCATCGTGGGCGGCATGAGCGCCAGCGGAACCGTCGACACCCACTGCCCCTACTGCGCCCTGCAGTGCGGAATGGGCCTCCGCCGCACCGCCGGAGGCAGCGGCATCCCGGACGTGGTGGAGCGCGACTTCCCCGTGAACAAGGGCGCCCTGTGCGGCAAGGGCCGCACCGCGCCCGCCGTGCTGGCCCCGGAGGCACGGCTGACCGGCCCCCTGGTCAGGGACCGCGCCTCGGGGCGACTGGAGCCGGCCCCCTGGGAGGACGCCCTGGACCGGGTCGCGGAAGGCCTGTTGCGGGTGCGGGCCGCCCACGGCCCCGACGCGGTCGGTGTGTTCGGCGGCGGGGGCCTGACCAACGAGAAGGCGTACGCCCTCGGCAAGTTCGCCCGGGTCGTGCTGCGGACGTCCCAGATCGACTACAACGGCCGCTTCTGCATGTCCTCCGCCGCGGCCGCCCACACCAGGGCCTTCGGCCTGGACCGGGGCCTGCCGTTCCCGCTGGCGGACGTCGCGCGGACGGGCTGCGTGATCCTGGTCGGCTCGAACCTCGCCGAGACGATGCCGCCCGCGCTGCGCTACTTCACGGAGCTGAAGGAGAACGGCGGCCGCCTGATCGTCGTGGACCCGCGCCGTACGCGCACCGCCGAGCACGCCGACCTGCACCTGCAGCCGCGCCCCGGCACCGACCTCGCCCTCGCGCTCGGCCTGCTGCACCTGGTGGTCGCGGAGGGCCGCGTGGACGAGGACTTCGTCGCGGAGCGGACGACCGGCTGGCCGGAGGCGCGGGCCTCGGCGATGGCGCTCTGGCCGGAGCTGGTCGAGCGGATCACCGGGGTGCCGGTGCCCAGGCTCCGGGAGGCGGTGGAGCTGTTCTGCGGCGTGCCGGAGGCGATGGTGCTGACCGCGCGCGGCCCGGAGCAGCAGTCGAAGGGCACGGACACGGTGAGCGCGTGGATCAACCTGTGCCTGGCGACGGGTCGCGCGGGGCGCCCGCTGTCGGGGTACGGCTGTCTCACGGGGCAGGGCAACGGCCAGGGCGGCCGGGAGCACGGCCAGAAGGCCGACCAGCTGCCCGGCTACCGCAAGCTCGACGACCCGGCGGCGCGCACCCACGTGGCCCGGGTGTGGGGGGTCGACCCGGACGACCTGCCGGGGCCGGGGCGCAGCGCGTACGAGCTGCTGGACGCGCTGGGCCGGGACGTGAAGGGCCTGTTGCTCATGGGCTCCAACCCGGTGGTCTCCGCGCCGCGGGCGGCGCACGTCACCGAGCGCATCGCGGCGCTGGACTTCCTCGCCGTGTGCGACGTGGTGCTGTCGGAGACGGCGGCGATGGCCGACGTGGTGCTGCCGGTGACGCAGTGGGCCGAGGAGACGGGGACCACGACGAACCTGGAGGGCAGGGTGCTGCTGCGGCGCAAGGCCCTGGACCCGCCGGAGGGTGTGCGCAGCGACCTGTACGTGCTGAACGGGCTGGCCGCACGCCTGGGCCGGGAGAAGGGCTTCCCTGCCGACCCGGAGGAGGTCTTCGAGGAACTGCGCCGCGCGTCGGCGGGCGGGCCCGCGGACTACTCCGGGATCACCTACCGCCGCATCGAGGCGGAGGACGGGGTGTTCTGGCCGTGCCCGGACGTCCCGGCCGGGGGCGCCGGGGCGCACCCGGGCACGCCCCGGTTGTTCCTCGACCGGTTCGCGACGCCGGACGGCCGGGCCAGGTTCGTGCCGGTGCTGCACCGTCCGGCGGCCGAGGAGCCGGACGGGGACTTCCCGCTGTACCTGACGACCGGACGGGTGCTGGCGCAGTACCAGTCGGGCGCCCAGACCCGGCGGGTGGCGGAGCTGAACGCCGCGGCGCCCGGTCCGTTCGTGCAGCTCCATCCGCGCCTCGCCGAGCGCATCGGTGTCGCCGAGGGCGACCCGGTCGCCGTCACGTCCCGCCGGGGCCGCGCGGTGGCGCCGGCCCAGGTGGACCGCGCCATCCGTCCGGACACGGTCTTCATGCCCTTCCACTGGGCGGGCGAGGGCCGGGCGAACACCCTCACCAACCCGGCGCTCGACCCGACGTCCCGCATGCCGGAGTTCAAGGTGTGCGCGGTCCGCGTCGAGCGGGCGCAGCCGCGGTCCATCGACGTCTGATATCGCTGTTGATGTACGGGCATCCTGCTGGAAACGCATAGTCATCGATCTGGACGACGCGATGCTCGCCCTCGCCCGGCGCAGCGCGGCACCAGGAGGAAGCGCGAGACGATCAACCTGGCCCTGTGATAGCGGCCGGGCCGAGCGCCGACGACCGTCCCCCGCGGGCTCGCATGGCTCCAGGAGCACGCCGGGGACTTCCTGGACTTCGACTACCTGGCGGAGCAGGAGCGCGGTGGCAGATGAGCCACCTCGGCGGCCGCTGCCCAACGCTCGACGATCCCTGGTGCCGGGTCCACGCCGATCAGGACTTCGCGTCGGTGGCCGAGGTCCGGCCCGGGATCGCCATGGTCGGAGTCGACCGTAACCGGAAGCTCACAGCGGGGCCGGGCGGGCGCTGAGGGCACTGTTCCCCGGGGGAAACGACGGGGATGCGGCCGGGTAACAGCGGCGCCGCAGGCTCGTGCCATGAGGATGGTGGTGGTCGGCGGCGGAATGGCGGGGGCGCGCCTCGCGCAGCGTCTGGCGCCCTCCGGCGCGGACGTCACGGTGATCGGCGAGGAGCGGCACGCCCCGTACAACCGGGTGCTGCTCGCGGAGGTGCTGGCGGGCCGGTACGCGCCGGAGGTGGTCGCGCTGCCGGGGGTGCCCGGCGCGGTGGTGCGCCGGGGTGTCCGGGCGGTGCGGATCGACCGCGACGAGCGGGCCGTGGTCTGCGACGACGGTGGCGTGGTCCGGTACGACCGGCTGGTGCTGGCGACCGGCTCCAATCCGGTACTGCCGCCGCTGCGCGGGCTGTTCGCGCGGGACGGCGGCACGTTCCCGGAGGGGGTGCACGCCTTCCGCACGATGGACGACTGCCTGGCGCTCTCGGCGGCGGTGCGTCCCGGGGCGCGCGCGGTGGTCGTCGGCGGCGGGCTGCTCGGGGTGTCGGCGGCGCGGGCGCTGGCGGCGCGCGGGGCGCAGGTGGTGGTCGCCACCCAGGGCGAGCACCTGATGGAGCGTCATCTTGACGAGCCCGCCTCGGAGTTGCTGCGCGCGCACCTGGAGGGACTGGGCGTCGAGGTGCACACCCAGTGCCGGGTGCGTGGTCTGCTGACCCGGGACGAAGACGGGGCCGGGGTCGCGCGGCCCTCCCGGCGGCTGCGGCCGGCCGGGACGGTGCGTACGGGAGGCGGGTCCGCGGGGGCGCGCCCGTCGACCCTGCCCCGTGGTGCCGCCGGCGACGGCCGGTCGGCGCGGTCCACGGTCACCGCGGTCGAACTCGCCGACGGCTACTGCCTCGGCACCGACCTGGTCGTGCTGGCCTGCGGCGTACGGCCGCGCGTCGGGCTCGCCCAGGCGGCGGGGCTGGCGGTAGCCAAGGGCGTGGTCGTGGACGACGCGCTGCGCACCTCGGACCCGTCGGTCCACGCGATCGGCGACTGCGCCCAGCACGGCGGCGTCGTCTACGGCCTCGCGGGCCCGGCCACCGAGCAGGCGGACGCGCTGGCGGACGTCCTGACGGCCGACCCCGCGCCCCGGTACGGCGGTACCCGTTCGCTGACCCGGCTCACCCTCAACGGCCCGGCAGCCCTGGACATCGCCTCCTTCGGCGAGACGACGCCCTCCCCGGGCGACGACGTGCTCCGCCTCGCCGACGCCACGCGCGGCGCGTACCGGAAGGTCGTCCTGCGCGGTGACCGCCTCGTCGGCGGCATCCTCCTCGGCGACCTCGGCACCGTGGGCGCGCTCGCCCGCACCTGGGAGGGCGACGAGGCGCTGCCCGTCGCCCCGCTCCACCTGCTCACCGACAACGGAGGGTCCTGACATGACCACGCCCACCATCGTGCTCGTCGGCCACGGGATGGTCGGACAGCGGTTCCTGGAGGCCCTGGCCGACCGCGGCCTGACCTCCCGTGCCCGGGTGGTGGTGCTCTGCGAGGAGCCCCGCCCGGCGTACGACCGCGTCCACCTCAGCTCGTACTTCGCCGGCACCGGCCCGGAGGGGCTGTCCCTGGTGGAGGCCGGCTTCATGGCGGAGCACGGCATCGAACTCCACCTGGGCGACCCGGCGGTCGCCGTGGACCGCCCGGCCCGGACCGTCACCGCCCGCTCCGGGCTCACGGTCGGCTACGACACCCTGGTGCTCGCCACCGGCTCGTACCCCTTCGTGCCGCCGGTCCCCGGCAAGGACGCGACGGGGTGCTTCGTCTACCGCACCATCGAGGACCTGCTGGCGATCGAGGAGTACGCGATGACCTCGCGCACCGGCGCGGTCGTCGGCGGGGGGCTGCTCGGGCTGGAGGCGGCCGGCGCGCTCAAGGGGCTCGGACTGGACACGCACGTCGTGGAGTTCGCGCCCCGGCTGATGCCGGTGCAGGTCGACGAGGGCGGCGGCGAGGCGCTGCGGCGCACGGTCGAGGGCATGGGCGTGACCGTCCACACGGGGGTGGGCACGCAGGAGATCGTCACGACCGCCGACGGCTCGGTCCGGGCCATGGCGCTGTCGGACGGCTCGTCGCTCGACGTCGACCTGGTGGTCTTCTCCGCGGGCGTACGGCCGCGCGACCAGCTCGCCCGTGAGTGCGGGCTGCCGGTCGGCGAGCGCGGCGGGATCGTCGTCGACGCGACCTGCCGCACCGAGGACCCGCGGGTCTACGCCATCGGCGAGTGCGCCCTGGCCTCGGACGGCCGGGTGTACGGCCTGGTGGCGCCGGGCTACGACATGGCGGAGACCGCGGCGAAGGCCATCGCAGGCCAGGAGGGCTCCTTCACCGGCGCCGACACCTCCACCAAGCTGAAGCTGCTCGGCGTGGACGTGGCCTCCTTCGGCGACGCCCACGGCGCGACCGCCGGCTGCCTCGACGTGGTCTACTCCGACTCCCGCTCCGGGGTCTACAAGAAGCTGGTCGTCTCGCCGGACGGCGTGCTGCTGGGCGGCATCCTCGTCGGCGACGCCGAGCAGTACGGCATGCTGCGCCCGCTCACCGGCTCGGTGCCCCCGGTCCCCGCGGAGCAGCTGGTGCTCCCGGCGGGCGCGGGCGCCCCCGTGGCACTGGGCCCGTCGGCGCTGCCGGACGAGGCGGTGATCTGCTCCTGCCACAACGTCACCAAGGGCACGATCCGCGGCGCGGTCGCGGAGCACGGCTGCACGACGGTCCCCGAGGTGAAGAAGTGCACCAAGGCCGGGACCGGCTGCGGCAGTTGCGTGAAGGTGCTGGGCCAGTTGGTCACCGCGGAGCTGGAGGCCTCGGGCGTCGAGGTCGACAAGGGGCTGTGCGGCTGCTTCGCCCAGACCCGCCAGGAGCTCTACGAGATCGTGCGGGCGCTGCGGATCACCGGCTTCCGCGAACTGCTCGACCGGCACGGCCGTGAGGGCGCCCGCGGCGGCGACGGCTGCGAGGTCTGCAAGCCGGCCGTCGGGTCGATCATCGCCTCGCTCGCCCCGGCGATCGGCGCCTCCGGCTACGTCCTGGACGGCGAGCAGGCCGCGCTGCAGGACACCAACGACCACTTCCTGGCCAACCTGCAGAGGAACGGCTCGTACTCGATCGTGCCCCGCATCCCGGGCGGGGAGATCACCCCGGAGAAGCTGATCGTCATCGGCGAGGTGGCCCGCGACTTCGGCCTCTACACCAAGATCACCGGGGGTCAGCGGATCGACCTGTTCGGCGCCCGGGTCGACCAGCTCCCGATGATCTGGACCCGGCTGGTGGACGCCGGCTTCGAGTCCGGGCACGCGTACGGCAAGGCGCTGCGCACCGTGAAGTCCTGCGTCGGGCAGACCTGGTGCCGCTACGGCGTGCAGGACAGCGTCCGCATGGCCATCGACCTGGAACTGCGCTACCGGGGCCTACGGTCCCCGCACAAGCTCAAGTCCGCCGTCTCCGGCTGCCAGCGCGAGTGCGCGGAGGCGCGCAGCAAGGACTTCGGCGTCATCGCCACCGCGAGCGGCTGGAACCTGTACGTCGGCGGCAACGGCGGTGCCACCCCGCGTCACGCGGACCTGCTCGCCCAGGACCTGAGCGACGCCGAACTGGTCCGGCTGGTCGACCGCTTCCTGATGTTCTACATCCGCACCGCCGACCGCCTGGAGCGCACCTCCGCCTGGCTGGAGCGGATCGAGGGCGGGCTCGGCCACGTACGGGACGTCGTCGTCCACGACTCGCTTGGCATCTGCGGGGAGCTGGAGCGGCTGATGGCCGACCACGTCGCCCACTACCGCGACGAGTGGGCCGAGACGCTGGGGGACCCGGAGCGGCTGCGGCGCTTCGTCTCCTTCGTCAACGCGCCCGGCGTGCCCGACCCCTCGGTCCGCTTCGTCCCCGAGCGGGACCAGGTCAAGCCCGACCTCGACCTGCTCGCCGGCCCCGTGCTCCCCGTCCGCACCCTCGAAGGGACCACCACCGCATGAACGTCGAAGTCCTCCTCCCCGGTACCGCGGGCTGGTTCGCCGTCTGCGACCACGGCACCCTCACCCCCGGCCGCGGCGTCGCCGCCCTCCTCCCCGACGGCCGGCAGGCGGCCCTCTTCACCGACCGGCACGGGCGCCCGTACGCCATCGACAACCGCGACCCCTTCACCGGCGCCTACGTCCTGTCCCGCGGCCTGCTCGGCTCCACCGCCGAGGGCCGGGCCTTCGTCGCCTCCCCACTGCTCAAGCAGCGCTTCGACCTGGAGAACGGCCGCTGCCTCGACGACGAGGCGGTCTCGGTGCCGGCCTTCCCGGTGCGGGTGCGGTGACGGGCCGGACGCCTGCTTGAATCGGTCCATGACCGAGGTCGAGGTGCTGCGCGTGTTCATCGGCCCCGAGGGGCGGGGCGGGAACCTGCTCGGGGTGGTACGGGAGGGCGCGTCCGTGCCCGGGCCGCAGGCGCGGCAGCGGTTCGCCGCGGCGCTCGGCTACAGCGAGACCGTGTTCGTCGACGACGCCGCACGCGGCGTCGTCGACATCTGGACGCCGAGCGTGCGGCTGCCCTTCGCGGGCCATCCGACGGTGGGGACGGCGTGGCTGCTCGGGGCCGAGGTGCTGCGGCCGCCGGCCGGCGAGGTGAAGGCCTGGACGGAGGGCGCCTTCACCTGGGTGCGCGGGCGCGCGGAGTGGGCGTCGGGGCGTCGCACCCAGCGGTTCGGCTCACCCGAGGAGGTGGACGCGCTGCCCGCGCCACCGCCCGGGGAGGGCTGGCTCTACGCCTGGGCCTGGGCGGACGAGGCGGCCGGACGCGTCCGCGCACGGGCCTTCCCGCGACGCGGCGACGGGATCGTGGAGGACGAGGCGACGGGCGCCGCGGCGCTCGTGCTCACCGGGGAGCTGGGACGCCCGCTGGACGTCCGCCAGGGCGTGGGCTCACAGATCCTGACCCGGGTCCACCCCGACGGCGCCGTGGACATCGGCGGCCGGGTGTCCCTCGCCCCCTGACCGGTCGCCCATCCGGCCCGCGTCCCGATGGGCCCGGCGCGACGGCGAACCCGCCGGTCGCCCCCGCCTGGCACGGCGCCTCGCACCCGGACTCGGATTCCGGTCGCTCTTCCGACGCCACTGCCGCGTCCCCCCCTCCCAGAGCGAAACGACGGACCGCCGGGCTCCCCTGTCGGGGCAGGCGGCCGCACCGGCACGCGGGTCACCCCGGAGCGCTGCCGACAGGCACCCCGGCAGGGACCACCACGCGAGCGCCCGCAATCCGCCTCTCGCACCACGGCCCGGCCGACAGGCGTGCGCAACCGCCGCACGAGCGCCCACCGCGGCCGCACCTCGCATCAGCCGCCCGCGGCCCGTGGCCCCGGCGGCAACCGCCGTGCGCCGGACGGCGCGTGTGCCACCGCCCCGCGACCCCCGGCCGGGGCTCGTGGCCCCGGCGGCAACCGCCGTGCGCCGGACGGCGCGTGTGCCACCGCCCCGCGACCCCCGGCCGGGGCTTCGGACAGCGGGCCTCGCCGCTGGTGCACTGCCGCACCTCGCGTCGGCCGCCCGGGGGCCGCCGCCCCGTGGCTCCGGCCGGACGCCGTCCCCCTGCGACCGCGGTGCCCGGCGGCAACGACCGTACGCAGGACGGCGCCTGGGCCGCCGGTGCGCCGCCGCCACGGGATGCCCGCCGTCAGTGGTCCCCGTGGCCGGGGCACGGGGTCCGGGCACGGCGCCAGGCCCCGGTCACGCCGCGCGTCACGCCTCGCCGCACCGCTCTGACCTGCGGCTTCGACCGCTCACGGGTTCCGGATGCGGATCTTCGGCGGGGCGGTGATGCTGAGAGAAGTGCCACTCACGGCGAGGAGGACAGCGATGTCCATGTTCGACAAGATCAAGGCCAAGCTGAAGGGCCACGAGAGCCAGTCCCAGAAGGGCATCGACAAGGGCGGCGACATGCTGGACGAGAAGACCGGCGGGAAGTACCAGCGCCAGGTCGACACCACCCAGGACAAGCTGGGCGACGAGTTCGGCACCGGCGGCACCGGCGAGGACCGTCCCCCGCACTCCTGACGCCGACGGGCCGTCGCGCACCCGTGTGGAGGGCGGCGCGGCGGCCCTACGCTGGCCCGCATGGCTTGGAGCGCGCACGACATCCCCGACCAGAGCGGCCGCACGGCCGTCGTCACCGGTGCGAACAGCGGCATCGGTTACTGCACCGCCCGCGAACTCGCCCGCAGGGGCGCCAGGGTGCTGCTCGCCTGCCGCAGCGAGACGCGCGGCAAGGAGGCCGTCGACCGCCTGAAGGCCGAGGTGCCCGACGCCCGCGCCGGATACCGCCACCTCGACCTGGGCGACCTGTCCTCGGTGCGCGCCTTCGCCGCCGGGTACGACGGCACCGGGCTGGACCTGCTGGTCAACAACGCCGGTGTGATGGCCCTGCCGCACGGCACCACCGCCGACGGCTTCGAGACCCAGATGGGCGTGAACCACCTCGGCCACTTCGCCCTCACCGGGCTGCTGCTGCCACGCCTGCTGGCCACCCCGGGAGCGCGGGTCGTCTCCGTCTCCAGCAGCATGCACGCGGTCGCCACCATCGATCCCGGTGACCTCAACAGCGAGCGCCGCTACCGCCGTTGGGTCGCCTACGCCCGTTCCAAGAGCGCCAACCTGCTCTTCGTCCACGAGCTGTCCCGGCGGCTGGCGGCCGCGGGCGCCGGCACCGTCGTCGCGGCGGCGCACCCCGGCTACGCGAGCACCGGGTTGCAGACCCGTGCCGCGCGCATGGAGAACCGCCGGACCGTCGAACGCGTGGTGAACCTCGGCAACCGGGTGATCGCCCAGTCCGCGGACGCCGGCGCGCTCCCGCTGCTGTACGCCGCCACGGCCCCCGGCGTGCTCCCCGACTCCTTCACCGGTCCCCGCTTCCAGGGCTGGCGCGGCTCCCCGGCCCCCTCCTGGCGCGCCCCGTGGACCCGCGACGACCGGGCGGGCGAGCTGTTGTGGGCGGCCTCCGAACAACTGACGGGCGTCCGCTACGAGCTGCCCGCGGCGGGGTGAGCCGCCGCGTCCCGCGCCCTCTGCCATGACGGTGAATCCGACGGACCGTGGCGGGGGGTTCACGCTGTGTTGGCGAAGACGTCGGGGAGCGCACCCTAGCCTTCCGGTGCGCGACCCGCCCGCGGCGATGGGTCCGGGCGGGCCACCCCGTCGTCCCTGGAGTGATCGTGGAACGTCGAACCTTCCTGCGCGGAGCGGTGGTCGGCAGCTCGGCGGCCGCCTTCGGCGGCACCCTCATGCGCGGGGCGGTCCACGCCGCACCCGCCCAGCCCGGTGCCGGCCCCTACGGCGCGCTGCAGGCGCCCGACGCCAACGGGATCGCCCTGCCCGGCGGTTTCACCAGCCGTGTCGTCGCCCGCTCCGGCCAGAAGGTCGCGGGCACGTCGTACACCTGGCACAGCGCGCCCGACGGCGGCGCGTGCTTCGCCGACGGCACCGGCTGGATCTACGTCTCGAACTCGGAGACCGACCCGAACGGTGGCGCGAGCGCGGTGCGGTTCGACGCCTCGGGCGGCGTCACGGGCGCCTACCGCATCCTCTCCGGCACCCGGCAGAACTGCGCGGGCGGCAGGACGCCCTGGAACAGCTGGCTGTCCTGCGAGGAGGTCAGCCTCGGCCACGTGTACGAGACCGACCCCCGGGGCGTGGAGGCGGCCGTCCGCCGCGCCGCCATGGGCAGGTTCAAGCACGAGGCGGCCGCCGCCGACCCCGTGCGCAAGGTGGTCTACCTGACCGAGGACGAGACCAACGGCTGCTTCTACCGGTTCGTCCCGGCCACTTGGGGCGACCTGTCGGCCGGGGCCCTGCAGGTGCTGGTCGCCGGCACCGCCGCCGCGGGCTCCTTCACCTGGGCGAACGTGCCCGACCCCGACGGCTCCCCGACCGCCACCCGCAGCCAGGTGTCCGGCGCGAAGAGGTTCAACGGCGGCGAGGGCTGTCACTACGCCGACGGCTCCGTCTGGTTCACCACCAAGGGCGACAACCGCGTCTGGCGGCTCGACCTGGCCGCCGGCACCTACGCGCTGGCGTACGACGACTCCCTGGTCCCCGGCAGTGCCCCGCTGACGGGCGTGGACAACATCACCGGCAGCTCCTCGGGTGACCTCTACGTCGCCGAGGACGGCGGCACCATGGAGATCTGCCTGATCACCCCGGACGACGTCGTCTCGCCGTTCCTGCGGGTCAGCGGCCAGTCCGCCTCCGAGATCACCGGTCCCGCCTTCTCCCCCGACGGCACCCGGCTGTACTTCTCCTCGCAGCGCGGCACGAGCGGCAGTTCGTCGGGCGGCATCACCTACGAGGTGCGCGGCCCGTTCCGTTCGTAGCCGGCGGAACGGAAGCGGGGGCGGCACCTTCGCACAAAGGTGCCGCCCCCGGTGAGGGTGGGAGATGGTCTTCCGGGCCGGGTTACCGGCAGTCGCTGCCCTTGCTCTGCGCCGCCGCGCGGCCCGCCTCCAGGCGGGCGACGGGGATGCGGAACGGGGAGCAGGAGACGTAGTCCAGGCCCACCTCGTGGAAGAAGTGGACGGACTCGGGGTCGCCGCCGTGCTCGCCGCACACGCCGAGCTTGAGGTCGGGCCGGGTGGCGCGGCCGGCCTCGGCGGCGGAGCGGACGAGGGCGCCGACGCCCTCCTTGTCGATGGTCTCGAACGGGGAGACGCCGAAGATGCCCTTCTCCAGGTAGGCGGTGAAGAAGCTCGCCTCGACGTCGTCGCGGCTGAAGCCCCAGACCGTCTGGGTCAGGTCGTTGGTGCCGAAGGAGAAGAACTCGGCGGCCTCGGCGATCTGACCGGCGGTCAGGGCGGCGCGGGGCAGCTCGATCATCGTGCCGAGGGTGAGGCTGAGCTCGGTGCCCGTGGCGGCCTCGACCTCGGCGATGACGCCCTCGGCCTCCTCGCGGACGATCTCCAGCTCCTGGACGGTGCCCACCAGCGGGATCATGATCTCGGCCCGCGGGTCGCCCTTGGCGTTCCTGCGCTCCGCGGCGGCCTCCGCGATCGCCCGTACCTGCATGGCGAACAGACCGGGGATGACCAGGCCGAGGCGGACACCGCGCAGGCCGAGCATCGGGTTCTGCTCGTGGAGCTTGTGGACGGCCTGCAGCAGGCGCAGGTCGTTCTCGTTGGCGTCCTTGCGGGACTCGGCGAGCGCGACCCGCACCGACAGTTCGGTGATGTCGGGCAGGAACTCGTGCAGCGGCGGGTCCAGCAGGCGCACGGTCACCGGCAGCCCGTCCATCGCCTCGAAGAGCTCGATGAAGTCGGACCGCTGCAGCGGCAGCAACGCGGAGAGCGCCTTGTCGCGTTCGGAGTCGGTGTCGGCGAGGATCAGCCGCTCCACCATCTCGCGGCGTTCGCCGAGGAACATGTGCTCGGTACGGCACAGGCCGATGCCCTGGGCACCGAAGCGGCGGGCGCGGGAGGCGTCCTCGGCGTTGTCGGCGTTGGCGCGCACCCGCAGCCGGCGGACCCGGTCCGCGTACGCCATGATCCGGTGCACGGCCCGCACCAGCTCGTCGGCGTCGTCGGCGCCGGCGTGCATGCGGCCCTCGAAGTACTCCACGACCGGGGACGGCACGACCGGCACCTTGCCGAGGTAGACCTTGCCGGAGGAGCCGTCGATGGACAGGACGTCGCCCTCCTCGACGACGATCCCGCCGGGCGCGGTCATCCGGCGCCGTTTGGTGTCGACCTCCAGCTCCTCGGCGCCGCAGACGCAGGTCTTGCCCATGCCGCGGGCGACGACGGCCGCGTGCGAGGTCTTGCCGCCGCGCGAGGTGAGGATGCCCTCGGCCGCGATCATGCCGTTGAGGTCGTCGGGGTTGGTCTCGCGGCGGATGAGGATGACCTTCTCGCCGGAGCGCGACCACTTCACGGCGGTGTACGAGTCGAAGACGGCCTTGCCGACGGCCGCGCCCGGGGAGGCGGCGATGCCCCAGCCGATCCGCTCGGCCTTCGCCTTCTCGTCGAAGCGGGGGAACATCAGCTGCGCCAGTTGCGCGCCGTTGACCCGCTGCAGCGCCTCGGCCTCGTCGATCAGGCCCTGGTCGACCAGCTGGGTGGCGATGCGGAAGGCGGCGGCGGCGGTGCGCTTGCCGACGCGGGTCTGCAGCATCCACAGCTTGCCGCGCTCGATGGTGAACTCGATGTCGCACAGGTCCTTGTAGTGCGTCTCGAGGGTCTCCATGATCTGCATCAGCTGGTCGTAGGAGGTCTTGTCCAGCTGCTCCAGCTCGGCGAGCGGCACGGTGTTGCGGATGCCCGCCACGACGTCCTCGCCCTGCGCGTTGCTCAGGTAGTCGCCGTACACGCCCTGGTGGCCGGTGGCCGGGTCGCGGGTGAAGGCGACACCGGTGCCGGAGTCGGAGCCGAGGTTGCCGAAGACCATGGAGCAGACGTTGACGGCCGTGCCGAGGTCGCCGGGGATGCGCTCCTGGCGGCGGTAGAGCTTGGCGCGCTCGCCGTTCCACGAATCGAAGACGGCGCGGACGGCCAGGTCCATCTGCTCGCGCGGCTCCTGGGGGAAGTCCCGCCCAGTCTCCTTGGCCACGACGGCCTTGAACTGCTCGACCAGGCCCTGAAGGTCGGCCGCGTCCAGGTCGAGGTCGTCGTGCGTGCCCTTGGCCCGTTTGGCGTCCTCCAGCGCGTCCTCGAAGAGTTCGCCGTCGACACCCAGCACGGTCTTGCCGAACATCTGGATGAGGCGCCGGTAGGAGTCCCACGCGAAGCGCTCGTTGCCGGCCTGCGCGGCCAGGCCCGCTACCGAGGCGTCGGACAGGCCGATGTTGAGGACGGTGTCCATCATGCCCGGCATGCTGAACTTCGCCCCCGAGCGGACGGAGACGAGCAACGGGTCGTCCGCCTGACCGAGCTTCTTGCCCATCTTCTGCTCGAGCGCCTCGAGGTGCGCACTCACCTCGTCGCGCAGCGCCGCGGGTGCGGCGCCCGACTCCAGGTAGACCTTGCACGCCTCGGTGGTGATCGTGAAGCCCGGAGGGACGGGCAGGCCGAGGTTGGTCATCTCGGCGAGGTTCGCGCCCTTGCCGCCGAGCAGGTCCTTGAGGTCCTTGTTGCCCTCAGTGAAGTCGTAGACGAACTTCTGGATTACTTGTTCTTCCGACACGGGACTCGCTCCTCGCGGCCGGGATGCCCTGACGGCGGGGAGCGTACCCATCTCGAAGGCGCTGCAGTACGTCAATCACCAGGTCACACGGTCGTAACCACCCATCCGCCGAGAGATCGAAAGTCATGGCGTCCCTCCGGGTGAACGGGGGATGCGTTCAACCGTCGAACACATGCTCTCGCCACGTGATCGCCACACTCGGAGCCGGTCACTCCACGTGAGGGATGACTTGACCATGTGGCCACGACAACGATGACACTCAGTGCCACTCATTGGAGAGGTGTGATGACACTCGGGCTGCTCATTTGAGCGACACCCTTATCAGGCGTGGCGAGAATCACTCGCTCTGCCCGCGGTTCGTCTTACAGTCCGGACGTCCCCGCGGACCGCCGAAACGTCCTCAGCCGCCCGAAGTGTCCAGCTCGGCGTCGGCGCCGACGACCACCGAGCAGTCGTACGGGTCCTCCAGCCAGCCGTCCGGGAGCACCACGCGCTTGCTCCCGGCCGTCCGGCCGCGCGGCCCCTCGGCGCCATCCGGCCATTCCTGGTCCAGGTCGAGGTCGGCGAGGTGGGCGTCGAGCTCGGCGAGGGAGGAGGTCATCGCGAGCTTGCGGCGCATCTCCGAGCCGACCGAGAAGCCCTTGGTGTACCAGGCCACGTGCTTGCGGAAGTCGATGACGCCGCGCTCCTCGTCGCCCAGCCACTCCCCCAGCAGCCCGGCGTGCCGCCGCATGACGCCGGCGACCTCGCGCAGCGTCGGGGCGGCGGGGGCGCCGCCGCCCTCGAAGGCGGCCACGAGGTCGCCGAAGAGCCACGGGCGGCCGAGGCAGCCGCGGCCGACGACGACACCGTCGCAACCGGTCTCCCGCATCATCCGGACCGAGTCCGCCGCGCTCCAGATGTCGCCGTTGCCGAGCACCGGGATCTCCGGGACGTGCTCCTTGAGGCGGGCGATCGCCTCCCAGTCGGCCGTGCCGCCGTAGTGCTGGGCGGCGGTCCTGCCGTGCAGCGCGACGGCGGTGACGCCCTCCTCGACGGCGATCCGGCCGGCGTCCAGGTAGGTGGTGTGGTCGTCGTCGATGCCCTTGCGCATCTTGATGGTGACCGGCAGGTCGCCCGCGTTGCCGACCGCCTCGCGCAGGATCGAGCGGAGCAGGTTGCGCTTGTAGGGCAGGGCCGAGCCGCCGCCCTTGCGGGTCACCTTGGGGACCGGGCAGCCGAAGTTCAGGTCGATGTGGTCGGCGAGGTCCTCGTCGACGATCATCCGGACCGCCTTGCCGACGGTGACCGGGTCCACCCCGTACAGCTGGATCGAACGCGGCTTTTCGGTGCCGTCGAAGTGGATCAGCTGCATGGTCTTGTCGTTGCGCTCGACCAGGGCCCGGGTGGTGATCATCTCCGAGACGAAGAGTCCCTTGCCGCCGGAGAACTCGCGGCACAGCGTGCGGAACGGCGCGTTGGTGATCCCGGCCATCGGTGCCAGCACCACCGGGGGCCACACGGTGTGCGGGCCGATGCGGAGTGCGGGAGCGGTGGCGTCAGCAGTCATGCGGACCATTCTCCCGTATCACCCGGGAGGGATTGGGTGTAGCGTGAAATGGTTACACAGGTACAATCAATCCACCGATCGCACCGACCACGGAGACGGGAACGGCCGATGCCCGAGCTGAGCCGGCGCAGACGTCTGCTGGTGCTGGCCGTCTGCTGCATGAGCCTGCTGATCGTCAGTCTCGACAACACCATCCTCAACGTCGCGCTGCCCGCCATGCGCCGGGACCTGCACACCTCCATCTCCGGACTGCAGTGGACCATCGACGCCTACACGCTCGTGCTGGCATCGCTGCTCATGCTCTCCGGCTCGACCGCCGACCGGATCGGCCGCCGCCGGATCTTCCGCGTCGGCCTGGTGATCTTCACCGTGGCCTCCGGGCTGTGCAGCATCGCCCCCAGTCTGGAGTGGCTGGTGGTCTTCCGCATGCTGCAGGCGGTCGGCGGCTCGATGCTCAACCCCGTCGCGATGTCGATCATCACCAACGTCTTCACCGATCCGCGCGAGCGCGCGCGGGCGATCGGGGCGTGGGGCGGCGTCGTCGGCATCAGCATGGCCGCCGGGCCGATCATCGGCGGCGCGCTGGTGGAGTCGGTCGGCTGGCGCTCGGTGTTCTGGATCAACCTGCCCATCGGCCTGCTCGCCCTGGTGCTCACCGCGCTGTACGTGCCCGAGTCCCGTGCCCCCCGGCCACGCCGGATCGACCCGGTCGGACAGCTGATGGTCATCGCGCTGCTCGGCTCGCTGACCTACGCCATCATCGAGGCGCCTGCGGCGGGCTGGGGCTCCCCGGTCATCGTCGGCTGCCTCGTGCTCGCCCTGTGCTCCGCGGCGGCCCTGGTCCCGTACGAACGGCGGCGCAGGGAACCGCTGATCGATCCGCGCTTCTTCCGCAGCGCGCCCTTCAGCGGGGCGACGGTGATAGCGGTGAGCGCCTTCGCGGCCCTCGCCGGCTTCCTCTTCCTCAACACCCTGTACCTGCAGGACCAGCGCGGCATGTCCGCCCTGGACGCCGGTCTGCACCTGCTGCCGATGGCGGCCATGGCCCTGGTCTGCGCCCCGCTGTCCGGGCGCATGGTCGGCAGCCGCGGCCCGCGGTTGCCGCTGCTGCTGGCGGGCCTGGCCACCTCGGCGAGCGGCGTGATGTTCGCCGCGCTGGACGCGACCGCCTCGGACGCGAAGCTGTTCACCGCGTACGTCCTGTTCGGCATCGGCTTCGGCTTCGTCAACGCCCCGATCACCAACACCGCCGTCTCCGGCATGCCGCGGACCCAGGCCGGGGTCGCCGCGGCGGTGGCCTCCACCAGCCGGCAGGTCGGGCAGTCCCTGGGCGTGGCCGTCATCGGCGCCGCGCTCGCCGCCGGGCTCGACCTCACGGCGTGGTGGATCATCACGGGCTGCGGTGTGGCGATCCTGGCGCTGGGGTGGCTGACCTCGGGCCACTGGGCGGCGGGCACCGCGGAACGCGCCGCGAAGCGGCTCAGCGCGGACGCCGCCCGCGAGCCGGTGGGCGCCCGGTGAACGAGGCGACGGCCACCCGGGTGTGGCGCGACCTGCGCACCCTCGTCCTCGAACGCAACGAACGGCGCCGCGAGGTCGCCGACGCCCTCGGCATGAGCTTCTTCCGCGTCAAGGCGCTGCGCAGGATCGCGACGGCCCCCGTGACGCCGGGCGACCTCGCCGCCGACCTCATGACGGACCGCCCCTACGTCACGCTGGTCGTCGACGACCTCGTCCGGCGCGGCCTGGTGGAACGCACACCGCACCCACGCGACCGGCGCCGCAAGCTCCTGAGCGTCACACCCGACGGCGCCGCGGCGGCGCAGGAGGCCGACCGCATCCTGGGCACTCCCCCACCGGGCCTGGTGGAGCTGGACGCGGAGGAACTCGCGGCGCTGGACCGGGTGGTGACCAAGCTGCTGGGGTCGGCCCCGGGGTGAGCCGGGAAAACCTGAGGCCGTTGTCGGTGCCCGGCGCTACGGTCGGTGACATGACGACGCAGATCACCGAGCCCCGCGACGCCCGTTCGCGGGCTGAGCTGACGGCACTGACCGCGCGTGGCGTCCGGACGAAGTACCTGTTCTTCTGGGGTCATCAGCCGCAGCGCGACGGCAGCGTGGGCGCGGGCTGCCTGAGCCAGTGGTGGCCCTCGGAGTTCACCGTCGACGGCATCGGCTACGCCACGGCGGAGCACTGGATGATGGCCGGCAAGGCCCGGCTCTTCGACGACGACCGGACCCTCGCCGGGATCCTCGCGGCCCCGCACCCGCAGGCCGCGAAGAAGCTGGGACGGCAGGTGCGCGGCTTCGACAACGCGACCTGGGAGCGGCACCGCGAGGAACTGGTCGTGGCGGGCAACGTCGCCAAGTTCGGCCAGGACCCGGCCCTGCGGGACTACCTGCTGGGTACCGGCTCGCGCGTGCTGGTGGAGGCCAGCCCCGTGGACCGGATATGGGGCATCGGCCTGGCCGCCGACGACGAGCACGCCGCCCATCCCGTGCGGTGGCGTGGCCTGAACCTGCTGGGCTTCGCCCTGATGGAGGCGCGGCAGCGGCTGCTCACACCGGCATCGGCATAGCGCTGGGCGCGGACCTGGCGATCTCGTACAGCCGGTCCAGCCGTTCGCGGGTGGCGGCGTCCGCCGGGGAGTAGGTGACCAGCCGGGGGCCCTGGCTGGGACCGAGCCACAGGTGCGTGAAATGGAAGGTCAGCAGACCGACCCGGGGGTTGAGGAAGCGCTTGGTGCGGTTCTCCGGTTCCTGCACCTCATGCCGCTCCCACAGCTCGCAGAACTCCGGGGAGGCCTGCTCCAGCCGCTTGACCAGGGACTTCCACGCGGGCTCCGCGAGATGCTCGGCCATCGCCGCACGGTACTTGGCGACCAGCTGCCGGCTGGTCTCGTGCCAGTCCGGCAGTCCCTCGCGCCAGGCGGGGTCGGTGAAGACCAGCCACATGATGTTGCGGTCCTCGAACGGGAGCCGGTCGAGGTCGTCGACCAGCCGCGCGTAGGTGCGGTTGTGGGCGATGACGTCGGTACGGCTGTTGAGGACCGCGGCCGGCAGCGGCTCCAGCTTCGCCAGCATCTCCCGGATCTGGTCCGACATCCCCGGGCACTGGGCGCGCGGGTTGGGGTCGGGCACCCCGGCGAGCAGGAAGAGGTGGGTGCGCTCGTTCGGGTCCAGCATCAGGGCCCGGGCGATGGAGTCGGCCACCTGGGCGGAGATCTGGATCTCCCGGGCCTGCTCGAGCCAGGTGTACCAGGTCACCCCTACCGCGGCCAGCTGCGCCACCTCCTCGCGCCGCAGCCCGGGGGTGCGGCGGCGGCGGCCGGGCGGGAGTCCGACCTGCTCGGGGGAGATCCGTTCGCGGCGGCTGCGGAGGAAGGAAGCGAGCTCGCTCCGCGCGGCGGCGCTGGGAGACGTCATACCTCCAGAGTGCCTGACGTCCCAAACCATTGCCAGGTGGTCGCGATACCTGGATAAACGCTCTCTGGTACCCCCCTGGGAACAAGGTCATCGTGGCATACGTGACCGATCACATCGAAGCTCCCGTCTCCGCCGACCTCCGTTCCCGTGCTCAGGTACGCCCCCGGGTCATCCGGGTCGGCACCGGCGGCCCGGCACCGGCCGCGAGAACCACGCCACCGGCCGCCGAGGCACCGCCCGGCCCCACCGCGCCGGCGCTCGGCCCGCTGGGCCTGTTCACCGTGCTGCTGGGCGCTGCGCTGCCGCTCATCGACTTCTTCATCGTCAACGTCGCCCTGCCCGCCATCGAGACCGACCTCGACGCGGGGGCCGCCGTGCTGGAGCTGGTCGTGGCCGGCTACGGCGTGGCGTACGCCGTGCTGCTGGTGCTCGGCGGCCGGCTCGGCGACTCCTTCGGCCGCCGCCGGCTCTTCCTCGCCGGCATGGCGGCCTTCGGCCTGACCTCGCTCGCCTGCGGCCTGGCGCCCGACGCCTGGGTGCTGGTGGGCGCCCGCGTCGCGCAGGGCGGGGCGGCCGCGCTGATGCTGCCCCAGGTACTGGCCACCATCCACTCCGCGACCACCGGCCACCGCAGGGCCAAGGCGCTGAGCCTGTACGGCGCGACCGCGGGCCTGTCCATGGTCGCGGGCCAGATCCTCGGCGGCGTCCTGGTCGCCGCGGACATCGCGGGCACCGGCTGGCGCGCGGTCTTCCTGGTCAACGTGCCGGTCGCGGCGGCCGGGCTGCTGCTCGCGGTGCGCTCGGTGCCGGAGACCCGTTCCGACCGCCCCGCGCCGGTCGACCGGCCGGGCACCCTGCTGCTGGCGGTGTCGCTGGTGACCCTGCTGGTGCCGCTGACCGAGGGCCGGGCGGCCGGCTGGCCCGTGTGGACGTGGGTGTCGCTGGCCGTCTTCCCGTTCGCGGCCCTGGCGTTCTTCCTGGTCGAGCGGCGGGCCGACCGGGCCGGGCGGATCCCGCTCGTGCCGCCGAGCCTGTTCGCGCTCACCGGGATGCGGCGGGCACTGCCGCTGCTGGTGCCGTTCTCCATCGGCTTCGGCGGCTTCATGTTCGTGATCGCGGTCGCCCTGCAGCAGGGCCTGCGGTACGGACCGGTGGAGGCGGGCACCACGCTCGTTCCGATGGCCGTGGCGTTCTTCCTGGCCTCGCTGGCCGGGCCACGCCTGGTGGGCCGGTACGGCGGGCGCGTGGTCACCGCGGGGGGCGTCCTGCAGGGCGTCGGCGTCGCGGTGCTGGCGCTGACCGTGGCCCGCAGCTGGGAGCCCGGGATGACGGCGTGGGCCCTGCTGCCGGGTGTGGCGATCGCCGGCCTCGGCCAGGGGCTGCAACTGCCGGTGCTGTTCCGGCTGGTGCTCGCGGACGTACCGGCCGAGCGGGCCGGCGTGGGCAGCGGGGTCATGGTCACCACCCAGCAGTCGGCACTGGCCCTGGGCGTGGCCACCCTCGGCACGCTCTTCCTCGCCCTGGTCCCCTCGCACGGGACGCGGGAGGCCCTGGTCACGGTGCTGGTCGTGCAGCTCGCGGCGGTGGTCGTGACGGCGTTCGCCAGCCTGCGCCTGCCGCGCCAGGTGGCCTGAGGGGCCGCGGGGCCGGACCGCCCCGTAGCGAAGAGGTCGCGTGACAGTCATGCACTGACAGATATTGAAATCTGTCAGTGCATGTGTCACTGTTGTCAGCATCCCCGCACGACCTCCTCATCCCGACCAAGGAGTCCCCTTGCAGAACCGCACCCTCGGTTCCACCGGCCCCACCGTCTCCGCGCTCGGCCTCGGCGCCATGGGCATGTCCGCCCTCTACGGCGAGGCCGACCGCGGCGAGTCGATCGCCACGATCCACGCCGCCCTCGACGCGGGCGTCACGCTGATCGACACCGGCGACTTCTACGGCATGGGCCACAACGAGATGCTCATCGGCGAGGCCCTGCGCGCGGCCTCCCCGGCCGACCGCGAGAAGGCGCTGATCAGCGTCAAGTTCGGCGCCCTGCGCGGCCCCGACGGCACGTGGCTGGGCTACGACGGCCGCCCCCAGGCCGTCAGGAACTTCGCCTCGTACTCGCTGCAGCGCCTGGGCACCGACCACATCGACGTCTACCGCATCGCCCGGGTCGACCCCGCCGTCCCGATCGAGGAGACCGTCGGCGCCATCGCGGAGCTCGTCCAGGCCGGTCACGTGCGCCACATCGGCCTGTCCGAGGTCGGCGCCGCCACCCTGCGCCGGGCCGCGGCCGTGGCCCCGATCAGTGACCTGCAGATCGAGTACTCGCTGATCTCCCGCGGCATCGAGGACGAGATCCTGCCCACCGCCCGCGAGCTGGGCATCGGCGTCACGGCGTACGGCGTGCTGTCCCGCGGTCTGATCAGCGGCCACTTCACCCGTGACCGGCAGCTGGCCGGCAACGACTTCCGCGCGATGAGCCCCCGCTTCCGGGGCGAGAACCTGGAGCACAACCTCGGGCTGGTGGAGGCGCTGCGCAAGATCGCGGAGCAGAAGGGCGTCACCGTCGCCCAGACCGCCATCGCCTGGGTGCTGGCCCGGGGCGAGGACATCGTCCCGCTGGTCGGCGCCCGCACCCGCGAGCGGCTGGCCGAGGCCCTGGGCGCGCTGGACGTGACCCTCGACGCGGCCGACCTGGCGGCGATCGAGACCGCGGTCCCGGCCGACACGGCCGCCGGCGAGCGTTACCCGGAGTCCCAGATGGCGCACCTGGACAGTGAGCAGCGGCACTGACAGGCACCCGCCCGGCCCTGGGAGAATGACGACCATGCCACCCGAGACGCTGACCGCCGAACGCATCCTGGAGACCACGGAGGAGGTGCTGCGCCGTTACGGCCCGGCCAAGGCGACCGTGGTCGACGTGGCGCGCGCCCTCGGGGTCAGCCACGGCAGCGTCTACCGGCACTTCCGCACCAAGGCCGCGCTGCGGGAGGCGGTCACCCAGCGGTGGCTGGACCAGGCGCACGCGGAGCTGACGGCGATAGCGCAGGACGACGGCCGCCCGGGGCCGCAGCGGCTGCGCGCCTGGCTGGAGGCGCTGTTCGCGGCCAAGCGGCGCAAGGCGGGTGGCGACCCCGAGCTGTTCGCCACGTACATGGCGCTCACCGTCGAGCACAGCTCGGTGGTCGCCCAGCACGTCGCCGTCATGGTCGGGCTCCTCGCGCGGATCGTCCGGGACGGCGTGACCGCCGGCGAGTTCGCCGCCGGTGACCCCGACGCCGCGGCGCAGGCGGTGTGGGACGCCACCGTCCGCTTCCACGACCCGGCGTACGCCGCCGAGTGGTTCGCCCCGGGCATCGACACCGCGTTCTCCGCGGTCAACGACCTGATCCTGCGCGGCCTGGGGGCCTGAGCACACGACCCCCGCGGACGCACGAAGGCGCCCGGCCACCCCTCTCGGGGGTGACCGGGCGCCTTTCGCGTGGGTCCGGGTCCGGACCTAGCAGCCGAGCAGCCGGCCGCCGAGGTAGGCCTCGACCTGGTCGAGCGAGACGCGCTCCTGCTTCATGGTGTCGCGCTCGCGCACGGTGACCGCGTTGTCCTCGAGCGTGTCGAAGTCGACGGTCACGCAGAACGGGGTGCCGATCTCGTCCTGACGGCGGTAGCGGCGGCCGATGGCACCGGCGTCGTCGAACTCGATGTTCCAGTGGCGGCGCAGGTCGGCCGCGAGGCCCTTGGCCTTCGGCGAGAGCTGCGGGTTGCGCGACAGCGGCAGGACGGCGACCTTGACCGGCGCCAGGCGCGGGTCGAGGCGCATGACGGTGCGCTTCTCCATCACGCCCTTGGCGTTCGGGGCCTCGTCCTCGTTGTACGCGTCGAGCATGAAGGCGAGCATGGCGCGGTTGAGACCCGCCGCGGGCTCGATGACGTACGGGAAGTAGCGCTCACCGGCCTCCTGGTCGAAGTACGACAGGTCCTGGCCGCTGGCCTGGCTGTGGGCCTTGAGGTCGTAGTCCGTGCGGTTGGCGATGCCCTCGAGCTCGGAGTACTCGGTGCCGCCGAAGTTGAAGCGGTACTCGATGTCGACGGTGCGCTTGGAGTAGTGGGACAGCTTCTCCTTGGCGTGCTCGTACCAGCGCATGTTCTCCTCGCGCATGCCGAGGCCCCGGTACCAGTCCCAGCGCTGCTGCATCCAGTACTCGTGCCAGGTCTCGTCCTCGCCCGGCTTGACGAAGAACTCCATCTCCATCTGCTCGAACTCGCGGGTCCGGAAGATGAAGTTGCCGGGCGTGATCTCGTTGCGGAAGGACTTGCCGGTCTGGGCGATGCCGAACGGCGGCTTGCGGCGCGAGGTCGTCTGCACCTGGGAGAAGTTGGTGAAGATGCCCTGCGCCGTCTCCGGGCGCAGGTAGGCCACGGCGCCCGAGTCCTGGGTCGGGCCCAGGTGGGTGGACAGCAGCCCGGAGAACTGCTTGGGCTCGGTGAAGGTGCCCTTGTTGCCGCAGTTGGGGCAGTTGAGGTCGGCCAGGCCGTTGGCCGGCAGGTGGCCGTGCTTGGCCTCGTACGCCTCCTCCAGGTGGTCGGCGCGGTAACGCTTGTGACAGGAGGTGCACTCGGTGAGCGGGTCGGTGAACGTGGCGACGTGACCGGAGGCCTCCCAGACCTCGCGGGCCAGGATCACCGAGGAGTCGAGGCCGACCACGTCCTCCCGGGAGGTGACCATCGCACGCCACCACTGGCGCTTGATGTTCTCCTTCAGTTCGACGCCCAGCGGCCCGTAGTCCCAGGCGGCCTTCTGGCCGCCGTAGATCTCGCTGCAGGGGAAAACGAAGCCACGGCGCTTGCTCAGGCTGACGATGGTGTCGATCTTGTCGGCGGCCACGGTGCTCTCTTCAGACGACGAAGCGGTCGGTGGGATCCGCCGGGTCGCGTGCGGTCCGGCGAATACCTCAGATTACCGGCGGGTGCGGGGCCCGTATCAAATCGGTTCCGCAGTCCGGGGGCGCCGGGTCCGGCAACCAAGCCAATTGACAATCGTTTCCATTTTTGTTGAAAATGGGTGTCATGAACATAGGTCGTGCCCTGGTCCCCCTCACCGCCGTCGCCGGGCTGGTCGCCCTCTCCGCCTGTTCCACCGCGGGCGGGGGCGGGGCGGACGGCAGGCTCAAGGTCACCGCCTCCTTCTACCCTATGCAGTTCCTGGCCGAGCAGATCGGCGGCGGGCACGTCGACGTGACCGGACTGACCAAGCCCGGGACCGAACCGCACGACCTGGAGCTCACCCCCCGGCAGACCGGCGAGCTCGGCGAGTCGGACGTCATCGTCTACCTCAAGGGCCTGCAGCCCGCCGTCGACGACGCCATAGCCCAGTCCGGCGTGGCGAACACCGTCGACGCCGCCGCGCTGACCCCGCTGGAGGACCACGGCACCGAGGTCGACGGCCACGACCACAGCACCGGGGACAACCACACCGGGCACGAGGACGAGGTGGGGTCCCCCATGCCGGAGGCCAGGGGAGCGGGCGCCGACCCGCACATCTGGCTCGACCCGGTCCGCTACGCCCAGGTCGCCGAAGGCGTCGGCAAGGCCCTCGCCAAGGCCGACCCGGACCACGCGGCGACCTACGGGAAGAACACCGCCGCGCTGGTGAAGAAGCTCGACGCGCTGAACACCGACTTCCGGGACGGGCTGGAGAACCGCACCTCGGACACCTTCATCACCACCCACGCGGCCTTCGGCTACCTCGCCGAGCGCTACGGGCTGGTCGAGGAGGCGATCAGCGGCATCGACCCGGAGTCCGAGCCCAGCGCCGCCCGGATGAAGACGCTGCACACCCTCGCCGAGGACAACGGCGTCAGCACCGTATTCTTCGAGACGCTCGCCAGCGACCGGACCGCCAGGACCCTCGCGGGCGACCTCGGCCTGAGGACCGCGGTGCTCGACCCCATCGAGGGCATCACCAACAAGTCCGCGGGCCGCGACTACTTCGAGGTCCAGCACAGCAACCTTCAGGCCCTGCGCTCGGCGCTCGGCGCGAAGTGAGGCAACGATGACGGAGCCCGGTACGGAGGCTGGAATGGACACGGTCATATCGATGCGGGGGGCGACCGCCTCCCTCGGCTCACGGCCGGTGCTGCGCGGCGTCGACCTGACCGTGCGGCGCGGGGAGGTCGTCGCGCTGCTCGGCGCCAACGGCTCGGGCAAGTCCACCGCGATCCGCGCCGTGGTCGGCCAGGTGCCGCTCACCGCGGGCGGACTGGAGCTCTTCGGCACCCCGCTGAACCGGTTCCGCGACTGGGCCCGGATCGGCTACGTGCCGCAGCGCACCACGGCGGCCTCCGGCGTCCCCGCCACCGTGCGCGAGGTCGTCTCCGCAGGGCGGCTGGCCCGTACGAGGCTGGGCCTGCCCCGCAAGGCGGACCGCCGGGCCGTGGAACGCGCCCTGGAGCTGGTCGGGATGGCCGACCGGGCCGGCGATCCGGTCGAGGCGCTCTCCGGCGGCCAGCACCAGCGGGTGCTCATCGCCCGCGCGCTGTCCGTCGAGCCCGAACTGCTGATCATGGACGAGCCGATGGCGGGCGTCGACCTCGCCAGCCAGGAGGTGCTCGCCGGGACGCTGCGCGAACAGGTCTCGCTGGGCACCACCGTGCTCCTGGTCCTGCACGAACTCGGTCCGCTGGAGCCGCTGATCGACCGTGCGGTGGTGCTGCGCGACGGCTGCGTCGTCCACGACGGGCCCCCGCCGAAGGCCCAGGGGCAGCACGCGCTGCCCGGCCATGACCATGTCCACCCGCACGCCGGCCACGTGGCCGAGCCGATCCGGACGGGGCTGTTCTGATGGAGCTGTTCTCCTACGCCTTCATGCAGCGGGCGCTGATCGCCGCCGTCCTCGTCGGCATCACCGCCCCCGCGATCGGCATCTACCTCGTCCAGCGCCGCCAGGCCCTCATGGGCGACGGCATCGGCCACGTCGCCCTCACCGGTGTCGGCCTCGGCTTCCTGCTCAGCACCAACCCGGTGTGGATGGCGACGGCCGTGTCGGTCGCGGGCGCGATCGTCATGGAACTCATCCGCTGGTACGGCAGGACGCGCGGCGACATCGCGCTCGCCATGCTCTTCTACGGCGGCATGGCGGCCGGCGTGCTGTTCACCTCGCTCGCGCCGAACGGCTCCAACGCCAACCTGCTCACCTACCTGTTCGGCTCCATCACCACCGTCTCCCCCGAGGACATCACCGCGATCTGCCTGCTGGCCGGCTTCGTGGTGCTGGTCACCGTGGGCCTGCGGCGGCAGCTGTTCGCGGTCTCCCAGGACGAGGAGTTCGCCCGGGTGACCGGTCTGCCGGTGCGGCTGCTCAACCTGCTGGTCGCCGTCACCGCGGCGGTCACGGTCACGGTCGCCATGCGGGTCGTCGGACTGCTGCTGGTCAGCGCGCTGATGGTGATCCCGGTCGCCGCCTCCCAGCAGATCGCCCGCAGCTTCGCCACGGCCTTCGCGCTGTCGGTCGTGATCGGCGTGGCGGTCGCCTTCTCCGGCACGGTCACCTCGTACTACGCCGACGTGCCCTCCGGAGCGACCATCGTGCTGCTGGCCATCGGTGTCTTCGTCACACTGACGCTGCTGGCCGCGCCGCTGGCGAAAAAGCGTGCACGCCGTGCCGCGGAGGACGGGACACGGTGCACCCTGGAGGTACCCGCGGCGCGTCCCACCGAGGACGACGTCCGGGTATGAGCTCCAGGCCTGGCAGAATGACCGACCGAACCGACCGAGTAGGAGGCCACCGGTGACGACCGCCAAGCCCCCCGTCCGCGGACGATCGACCCGGCAGCGTGCCGCCGTCGCCGCGGCCCTCGCCGAGGTCGACGAGTTCCGCAGCGCCCAGGAACTGCACGACCTCCTCAAGCACCGGGGTGACTCGGTCGGCCTCACCACGGTCTACCGCACGCTGCAGTCCCTCGCCGACGCCGGCGAGATCGACGTCCTGCGCACCGGGGAGGGCGAGTCCGTCTACCGGCGCTGCAGCAGCGGTCACCACCACCACCTGGTCTGCCGCGTCTGCGGCAAGGCGGTCGAGGTCGAGGGCCCCGCGGTCGAGAAGTGGGCCGACACCATCGCCGAGGAGCACGGCTTCGTCGACGTCGCCCACACCGTGGAGATCTTCGGGACCTGCGCCGACTGCGCCGGCTGCGGCGGCCCCGCCGTGAACTGAACCGGGCCCCGCCCGCCGTCGTGCTCGTACCGCCCCGCGGTCGTCCGTGGACGACCGCGGGGTGACTGCCGACTACCGCGTGTCCGCGTCGCTCTCCGCCGCCGGCTGCTGCTCGTTGGGCAGCGCGCCGCCGAAACGGCGGTCGCGGGAGGCGTACTCCAGGCACGCGCGCCACAGGTCGCGGCGGTCGAAGTCCGGCCAGAGGACGTCCTGGAAGACCATCTCGGCGTAGGCGGACTGCCAGATCAGGAAGTTGGAGGTGCGCTGCTCGCCGGAGGGGCGGACGAACAGGTCCACGTCCGGCATGTCCGGGTGGTACATGTACTTGGCGAGGGTCTTCTCGTTGACCTTGGAGGGATCGAGGCGACCCGCCTTTATGTCCTCGGCCAGGCGCGCCGCCGCGTCGGCGATCTCGGCGCGGCCGCCGTAGTTGACGCACATGTACAGCGTCATGGCGTCGTTGTCGCGGGTCATCTCCTCCGCGACCTGGAGCTCCTTGACGACCGACTTCCACAGCCGGGGCATGCGCCCGGCCCAGCGGATGCGGATGCCCATCTCGTGCATCTCGTCGCGGCGGCGGTGGATGACGTCCCGGTTGAAGTTCATCAGGAAGCGGACCTCGTCGGGCGAGCGCTTCCAGTTCTCCGTCGAGAAGGCGTACAGGGAGAGGTTCTTGACCCCCAGCTCCAGGCAGCCCTTGAGGACGTCCAGCACGACGGTCTCGCCGACCTTGTGCCCCTCGGTGCGGGGCAGGCCGCGCTCCTTGGCCCAGCGGCCGTTGCCGTCCATCACGATGGCCACGTGCTGGGGGACCAGCTCACCTGGGATCTTCGGGGGCTGCGCGCCGGACGGGTGCGGGTCGGGAGCCCGGTACTCGCGCCGGGGACGGCTCAGAATCCCGCGTACTGCCATGACCTTGCTCTCCACTTCCTGTGCCTCACGAGTTGGTGCTGCCGGGGCCCGCCGGGTACCGCTACTTCTCGATGAAACGCAGACTGCGCAAGCCGCGCTCCAGATGCCACTGCAGATACGCCGCGACCAGTCCGCTGCCCTCCCGGCAGTGGCGCGGTTCGCACGCGTCGGCGGTCTCCCAGTCCCCTCCGAGCAACGCGCCGAGGAGTTCCAGTGACTCCAGTGAGGGTACGACGCTTCCGGCCGGGCGGCACTCGCCGCATACGACTCCTCCCGCGCCGACCGAAAAGAACCGATTCGGGCCCGGCATCCCGCACTTCGCGCAGTCCCCGAAGCTGGGCGCGTAGCCGTTGACCGCCAGCGAGCGCAGCAGGAAGGCGTCGAGCACCAGCCGCGGGTCGTGCTCACCGTCGGCGAGCGTGCGCAGGCCGCCGACCAGCAGCAGGTACTGCTGCACCGCCGGTTCGCCCTCGTGGTCGGTGAAGCGCTCGGCGGTCTCCAGCATCGCCGTGCCCGCGGTGTAGCGGGCGTAGTCGGTGACGATGCGGCTGCCGTAGGGGGCGATCGTCTCACCCTGGGTGCACAGCGGCAGACCGCGGCCGATCAGCTCGCCCCCGCGCGCGAAGAGCTGCACGTCCACGTGGGAGAACGGTTCCAGCCGCGCCCCGAACTTGGACTTCGTCCGCCGCACGCCGCGGGCCACCGCCCGCACCCGGCCGTGCCGGCGGGTGAGCAGGGTGATGATCCGGTCCGCCTCGCCCAGCTTCTGGGTGCGCAGCACGATGCCGTCGTCGCGGAACAGACTCATGCGCCCATTGTTCCGTACGCGGCGACCGGACCGGCCCGGGTCGTACGCTACGGCCCATGTCGATCACAGCGACCGTCGCCGTGCTGCTCATAGCGGCCCTCCACCTCTACATCCTGGTCCTGGAGATGTTCCTGTGGACCACCCCCCGCGCCAGGGGAGCCTTCGGGACCACCGCGGAGTTCGCGCAGGCGAGCAAGGCACTCGCGGCCAACCAGGGGCTCTACAACGGTTTCCTCGCCGCCGGGCTGGTGTGGGGCGCCGTGGCCGCCGACCCGGTGGGCTTCCAGGCCACGGTGTTCTTCCTCATCTGCGTGGCGGTCGCCGGGCTGTACGGCGCCGCGACCGCGAGCCGCCGCATCCTCTTCGTGCAGACCGTGCCGGCCCTCGTCGCCCTTGCCCTGGTGCTGGTGGCCCGCTGATGGACTCCGTCACCCACCACATCACCGCGACCGGCCCCGACGGCACCGCCCTGGAGGTGCTGTACGGCTACGCGAACCGCGGGCGGCGGATGCTCGAGTGCCGGCACTGCGCGTGGCGCGAGCAGATCACCGGGGGCGGCGCCAGGGGCAAGGCGCTGGCCCACCTGTCGCAGGCCCACGGAGCCGGCGGGGCGCCGGCGATGGCCGCGGACACACGGACGCTGGGCGCGACGGTGTGGACCGTGCTCGCCTGCTTCGCCGTCGCCGCCGCGATCCTGCTCTGGGCGGTCAGCCGCTGAGCCCCGCCGTCCCGCCGGGCGCGACCAGCCCCGACTCGTAGGCCGCGATCACCAGCTGCGCGCGGTCGCGGGCGCCGAGCTTGCCCATGATCCGGCTGACGTGCGTCTTGGCGGTGAGCGGGCTGAGGCCCAGCGCCTCGGCGACCTCCGTGTTGTTCAGGCCCCGCGCGACGAGGGTGAGCACCTGCCGCTCCCGTGCGGACAGCGCGGCGAGGCGTTCCGGGGCCGGCCCGCCCGGCGGCGGGCCCTCCGGGAGGCGCAGCACCCGGGCGATGAGCCGCGCGGTCGGCCCCGGCGAGAGCAGCGCCTCGCCCGCGGCGACCGTGCGGATGGCGTCGAGGAGTTCGGCGGGGCGGGTGTCCTTGACGAGGAAGCCGCTGGCCCCGGCGCGCAGGGCGGGGACGACGTGGTCGTCGCTGTCGTACGTGGTGAGCACCAGCACCCGGACCCCGGCCAGGTCGTCGTCGGCGGCGATCAGCCGGGTGGCCTCGATGCCGTCGAGGTCCGGCATGCGGATGTCCATGATCACCACGTCGGCACGGCCGGCGCGGGCCGCCGCCACGGCTTCCCGCCCGGTGGCCGCGTGCCCGACGACCTGCATGTCGGGGGCGGACTCGACGAGCATCGCGAAGGCCTCACGGACCAGGGTCTGGTCGTCGGCGAGCAGGACGCGGATCACGCCGGGCCCCCCGCGAACGGCAGAACGGCGGCCACCTGGAAACCGCCCTCGGGCCGGGGTCCGGCGGTCAGCGTGCCGCCGACGCTGCGGGCGCGCTCGCGCATGCCGATGAGGCCGTAGCCGGCGGCGGGTACGGTCTCCGCCGGGCCGGCGTCCGCGGGGGGCCTCGGGGGTGCCACGGCGCGCCAGGGCCGCCATCGGGCGTCGGGGCGGTCCGGTTCGTGCTCGGCCTCCGCCCCCGGACAGGGGCCGTCGTCGGTGACGGCGATCCGCAGGGCGGTGCCTCGGTCCGGGTCGGTGCCGAGTTCCACCCCGACCCGGACCGAGGTGCCCCCGGCGTGACGTACGGCGTTGGTGAGGGCCTCCTGCACGATGCGGTAGGCGGCCGCCCCGATCGCCGGGGGCACCCCGTCGGCGCCGGCCGCGACGGCCAGCTCCACCCGGGCACCGGCGGCCTCGGCGGAGCGGGCCAGGTCGGCCACGGCCGCCAGGCCCGGCAGCGGGCCGCGCTCGTCGTCGCCGCGCAGCACCTGGAGGGTCGCGCGCAGTTCGGCGCGGGCGTCGCGGCAGGTGCCGGCGATGCTGTCGAGGGCGCCGGCGACGGCCGTGCGGTCCAGCCGCTCGGGGTCGGCGAGCAGGACGTGCGCCGCGACCGAGGTCTGCACGCCGATGAGGGTGATGCTGTGGGCGAGCAGGTCGTGCAGGTCCCGGGCGATCCGCAGCCGCTCCTCGGCGACGCGCCGGGCCGCCTCCTCCTCGCGGGTGCGTTCGGCGCGTTCGGCGCGCCCGACGATGGCGGCCACGTACTTGCGGTGGATGCGGACCGCCTCGCCGGTCAGTGCCACCGCCACCACCCAGCCGCCGCTGCGCAGCATGTCGGTCGCCGCGTGCCGGTCGGGTGTCGCCGACATCACCCCGACCATGATCGCGACGACCGCCGCCACGGTGAGGTACGTCCGCGGCGGCGGCCCGGCGACCGCGAGCGAGTAGATCGCCACCATGCTGGCCGGAACCACGGCCAGGTGGAGGTTGTCCATGGCGTGGTACGGGGCGACGGCCGTGACCGTGACGAGCATCACGGTCATCGGCCACCGCCGCCGGGCGGCCAGCACCAGCGCGGTGACCACCAGCAGCGCCCAGCCCGCCGCGTCCGGGCGGTGCCCCTGTCCGGACGGCAGGAGGGCGCCCATGGCGCTCTGGAGCGCGAGCACGCCCAGGGCGAGGGCGGCGTCCTTGTGCGCGCGGACGGCGGGCGGGAGGGGCGGCGGCTTCGGCACGGCTCCATCTTCCGTTACGGGGTCGGCGGCGTGACAGACCGGTTCGCGGGCCGGTTCACGGGCCCGTGCGCGGCCGGCTCAGCCGGCCCGGCCACCAGACCCGCTCGCGCAGCGCCACGCTCGCGGAGGTGACCAGGTAGGTGCGGACGAGGAAGGTGTCCAGCAGGACGCCCACGGCGATGACGAAGCCCATCTCGACCAGCGACACCAGCGGCATGTTGACCAGGACCGAGAACGTGGCCGCCAGCACCAGCCCGGCCGAGGCGATCACCCCGCCCGTCGTCCGCAGCGCGGTGACGGCCGCGGCGGCCGGCGCGGCCCCCGCCAGCGACTCCTCGCGCATCCGGTGCATGAGGAAGATGCCGTAGTCGACGCCGAGCGCCACGAGGAAGACGAAGGACAGCAGCGGCAGTCCCGGGTCCGTGCCCTCGAAGCCGAACAGCGGCCCGAAGACCAGCCCGCCGATGCCCAGCGCGGCGCCCCACACCGCGATCACGGCCACCACGAGCAGCAGCGGCGCGACCAGGCTGCGCAGCAGCGCGACGAGGATCAGCAGCACGGCGGCCAGGACGAGCGGCACGACGACCCGGCGGTCGCGGGAACTGGTGGCGGCCAGGTCCGCCTGCTGGGCGCCGGGCCCGCCGACGTGGGCGCCGTAGGGGCCGTCCAGCTCCGCGCGCAGGGCGTGGATGGTCGCGGTCTCGCCGGCCGACTCGGGCGGCGCCGTGGCGGTCACCGACACCTCCGTCCAGCCGCCGCCGCTGCGCCCGCGTTCGGCGGACGCGACGCCTTCGGTGCCCCGGACCGCGGCCAGCACCTCACCGGCCCGTCCGGTGGGCGCCATGACGGTGATCGGCTGGGCGGAGCGGCCGGGGTCGGCCTCGGCGAGGATGCGCATCGCGGCGACCGACTCCGGCGCGCTGGTGAAGGCGTCGTCGTTCCGCAGACTGCCGGGCAGGGCCAGGGTCCCGAGCGCGAGCGCACCGAGCAGCACCGCGCCGCCCGCGAGCACGGCCGCCGGACGGCGCGCCGCCGAGCCGCCCATCGCCGCGAACAGGCCGCGCGGGCGCGGCACTTCACTGCCGTACGCGGGCACCAGCGGCCAGAAGACCCGGCGGCCCAGCAGCACCAGCAGCGCGGGCAGCAGGGTCGTCATGGCGACCAGCGCGCACAGCACGCCGACCGCGGCGATCGGGCCCATGCCCCGGCTGCTGTTGAGGTCGGCGGCGAGCAGGCACAGCAGGCCTGCGGCCACCGTCGCGGAGGAGGCCAGGATCGCGGGCCCGCAGCCGCGCAGCGCGGCGCGCATGGCGTCGTACGGGCGCGGCACGCGCCGGAGTTCCTCGCGGTAGCGGGAGACGAGCAGCAGTGCGTAGTCGGTGCCGGCGCCGAAGACCAGGATGGTCATCACGCCCTGGCTCTGGCCGGTGACGGTGATGCCGAAGGCCTGGTGGAGTCCGTAGACCCCGGCCATCGCGGCGGCGTCGGCCACGCCCGCGACGAGCAGGGGCAGCAACCACAGCAGCGGGCTGCGGTAGATGAGGATCAGCAGGACGGCGACGACGGCCACCGTGGTCCACAGCAACGGCCCGTCGAGGGAGGAGTAGACCTCCTTCATGTCGGTGTTGAGCGCGCCGGGGCCGCCCACGTGGGCGGTCAGCCCGTCGCCGCCCTCGGCCCGGTCGCGGACGTCGGTGACGAAGGCGTTCCTGGCCGCGTCGTCCTGGCCGGGCTCGGTGCTCGCCACGGGGTACATCAGTGTGTCGCCGTGCGACAGGACGGCGTGCGGCGTGCCGCCGGTGAGCCGGTGCGCCCGCGCGATGCCGGCGATCTGGGCGGCGGCCTTGTCGCGGTCGGCAGCGGTCAGCCCGCCGTCGCGGTGGTAGACGACCACGAGTTCGGTGGCCTCGCCGCCGGGCAGCGCGTCCTGGAGCCGGGCGACCTGCGTGGAGTCGGCGCTCACCGGGAGGTAGTCCACGGCCCGATTCTGCTGCGCGTCGGCGAGCTTGCCGGCCAGCGGGCCGGCCAGCGCCAGCACGGCGATCCACAGCGCGAGCACCGCCCACGGGATCGCGCGGGCGCCCCGGTTCCTCCCCCGTCCTCGGGTCGGCGGCGGCGCGGCGGCCGGTGTGGTCTCAGTGGTCGGGGCCCCCATCATGGGCCTCCCTCCGGGCCGGTGGTCTGGTCCTCTCCAGACTTCCGGTGCGGGGGCGCCTTTTCGTCGGGCCCGGGACCGAGGCCGGCGTTACTGCCCGGGGTGCGGTGCGGGCCCTGTTACTCCCCGGGGAGTACGCCCGGCGGTGGCGATCAGGGGCGGCCCGTCAGGACGGCGTGCGGGCCGCGGCCTCCAGGATGCGTTCGGTGTCCTCGCCGACGAGGCCGAGGCAGCGGCCGACGGCGCCGAGGACCTCCCGCTCGGCGGGCAGGTAGGGGCCGTCGGCGAGGGCGATAAGGGCGCCCTGGACCAGGATGTGCTCACGGCCCTGGGGGGCGAGGTGGCGGGAGAGGGGGCCCAGGGCCTCGTGGAGCTCGATGGACAGCCAGCTGCCGCAGCCGTCGAGGGCGTCCGCGAGCCCGTCGGCGTCCAGGGCGTCGGAGGCGCCGGGGAAGCGGCCCTCGTCGGCGACGATCGCCGCGAGCAGGCCGAGCAGCTGGTCCTCGGTGCAGTCGGTGAACCCGGCCGAGCGGACCGCGCCGACGGCGGCCTCGCGGGCGCCGCGCCCCATGGCGCCGCCCGCGGTGAGCACGGCGAGGGCGACGGTGTGGACGGCATCGCGGAGCATGGCGGAGAAGACGGTGGTGGTGGGCTGCTCCAGGACCTCGGGGCCGCGGTGGGCGCGGCACACCACGCACTCCACGACCGTGCCGGCCGAGCCGCGCGGCAGAAGGGGCAGGCCCAGCAGGGTCAGCCGCCGGGTGCCGGTGCGCCGCCGGTAGCCGCGGTCGCCGCCGCAGCCGGCGCAGAAGAACTCCCCGTCACCTTCGGTGTGCCAGACCGTCCGCACGCCCAAGATGCACAAGCCCTTGATGTGGAGCACTTCGCACCCTCCGGCCGCCATCCCGATTACACCGGTTCGTCCCTTTACGCGCCGTACGCGTGGGTAACGCTCCGGCAACGGCGCCGTAATGACGTGATGTTAGCCACATGAGCGGCGCGTAGTCAGTACCACGTGAGGGCCGAATACGAGAACCGGCCACGGCGCCCGCTCGGGCGCCGTGGCCGGTTCACCGTGCGTGGTGACTAGCGGGCCGCGCGGTTGACGGCGGAGACGACCGCCTTCAGCGAGGCGCGGGTGGTGTTGGCGTCGATGCCGATGCCCCACAGGACCTGGCCGTCGATGGCGCACTCGATGTACGAGGCGGCCTGCGCGCTGGCGCCCTCGCTCATGGTGTGCTCGGTGTAGTCCAGCAGGCGGGCGTCAACCCCGACCGAGGCCAGCGCGTCGAAGAACGCGGAGATCGGGCCGTTGCCGGTGCCGGTCAGGACCGTCTCGGCGCCGTCCACGACCGCTTCGACGGTCAGGGTGTCGGTGCCGTCGCTGCTGGTCGAGGTCTGCGCCGACCGCAGCGCGACCCGGCCCCAGGCGTTCTGCGGGGTGGGCAGGTACTCGTCCTCGAAGATCGCCCAGATCTCCTTCGGCGTGACCTCGCCGCCCTCGGCGTCGGTCTTCGCCTGGATGATCTTCGAGAACTCGATCTGCATGCGGCGCGGCAGGTCCAGCTTGTGGTCGTTCTTCAGGACGTACGCGACGCCGCCCTTGCCGGACTGCGAGTTCACACGGATGACGGCCTCGTAGGAGCGGCCGACGTCCTTGGGGTCGATCGGCAGGTACGGGACCGCCCACTCGATGTCGTCGACGGTCCGGCCCTGGGCGGCCGCGTCGGCCTCCATGGCGTCGAACCCCTTCTTGATGGCGTCCTGGTGGGAGCCGGAGAAGGACGTGTAGACCAGGTCGCCCACGTACGGGTGGCGCGGGTGGACCTCCATCTGGTTGCAGTACTCGGCGGTGCGGCGGACCTCGTCGATCTGGGAGAAGTCGATCATCGGGTCCACGCCCTGGCTGAACAGGTTCATGCCCAGGGTGACCAGGTCGACGTTGCCGGTGCGCTCGCCCTGGCCGAACAGGCAGCCCTCGATGCGGTCGGCACCGGCCATCAGCGCCAGCTCGGCGGCGGCCACGGCCGTGCCGCGGTCGTTGTGCGGGTGGACCGACAGGCACACGTACTCGCGGCGCGACAGGTTCCGCGACATCCACTCGAAGCGGTCCGCGTGCGTGGAGGGCGTGGAGCGCTCCACGGTCGCGGGCAGGTTCAGGATGATCTCGCGGCCCTCCTCGGGCTGCCAGACGTCCATCACCGACTCGCAGACCTCCAGGGCGAAGTCCAGCTCGGTGTCGGTGAAGATCTCCGGGCTGTACTGGTAGCCGAAGACGGTCTCGTCGCCCAGGATCTTGTCCGCGTACTCCATGACCAGCCGCGTGCCGTCCACGGCGATCTGCCGGATCTGCTCCTTGGAGCCGCGGAAGACCACCCGGCGGAAGGTCGGGGCGGTCGCGTTGTACAGGTGCACGGTCGCACGCGCCGCGCCGCGCAGGGACTCCACGGTCCGCTCGATCAGTTCCTCGCGGGCCTGGGTCAGTACGGAGATGGTGACGTCGTCGGGGATCGCGCCCTCTTCGATGATGGAGCGCACGAAGGCGAAGTCGGTCTCGCCCGAGGCGGGGAAGCCGACCTCGATCTCCTTGTAGCCCATCTTCACCAGCAGGTCGAACATCGCGCGCTTGCGGGCCGGCGACATCGGGTCGATCAGCGCCTGGTTGCCGTCCCGCAGGTCGGTCGACAGCCAGCGGGGGGCCTTGGTGATCCGCCGGTCCGGCCAGGTGCGGTCCGGGATCTCCACGGCCTCGTACGGCTTGTACTTGTGGACCGGCATCGCGGTCGGGCGCTGGCGCACCGTCGCGGCGGTGATGGGCGTGGGGCGGCCGACGGCGTTCGGGGTGGACATCTGCGGGGGTGCTCCTCGGTTGCGGCTGTGGAGGCGGCCGACCGGCGCTGGTGCAACGCCAAACCCCGCGGGGAGGGAGTCGACCTGGACTACAGGCCCTCGCCGCGGCAGCTAAGAAGAAGCAGCCCGAAACGCATGATGCTGTCGACCATAACCGAGCCCCCGGGGACCCTGCAGCCGCTGCGGCGTTCTTCTCAGTATGCAAGACCGCCCGTGATGACATGAAAAACGTACAACTTCCTCCCTTTTCGTGGATCATGGTCACACCTAGTGACAGACAGTGAGCATCGTGCCACATTGCCCTGCATGGAGCAGACACCTGTTTTCTGCACGATCGTGCCGCCGCACGTCCTCGACAAGGTCGCCCGCAACGAGGACCGCGCACTCGCCGAGCCCGCCCGCCGCACCCTGGAACGCGACGCCGCGGAGCGCACCCGCCGCCGGCTGACCACCGTCATCGGCGCCCTCCCGGTGATCGGGGCGGAGCCGTCGGACCGGCCGCGCCGCACGATCAGCGACGCGCAGCACCGCACGGACCTGCCGGGGCGGAAGGTCCGCGGCGAGGGCGACCCCGCCCCGGCCGACGACACCGTCAACCGGGCCTACGACGGACTGGGGGCGACCTTCGAGCTCTTCCTGACGGCGTACGGCCGCCACTCCATCGACGACGCCGGGCTGCCGCTTGACGCCACCGTCCACTACGACCGCGACTACAACAACGCCTTCTGGAACGGCGAGCAGATGGTCTTCGGGGACGGCGACGGGGAGATCTTCCTCGACTTCACGCTCCCCCTCGACGTCATCGGCCACGAGCTCACCCACGGCGTCACCCAGTACACCGCCAACCTCGACTACTTCGGCCAGTCCGGCGCCCTCAACGAATCGATGTCGGACGTCTTCGGTTCCCTCATCAAGCAGCACGCGCTCGGCCAGACCGCCGAGGAGGCCGACTGGCTGATCGGCGCCGGACTGCTCGCCCCGCGCGTCACGGGCGTGGCGCTGCGCTCCATGAAGGCCCCCGGCACGGCCTACGACGACGACGTCCTCGGCAAGGACCCGCAGCCCGGCCACATGGACGCCTACGTCCGCACCTCGCGGGACAACGGGGGCGTGCACATCAACTCCGGCATCCCCAACCGGGCGTTCCACCTGCTGGCCGTCGCCCTGGGCGGCAACGCCTGGGAGCGGGCCGGGCTGATCTGGTACGACGTGCTGACCGGCGGCGCGCTGTCACCCAGGGCGACGTTCGCCGAGTTCGCCCAGGCGACGGTCGCCTCGGCCGCCGGGCGCTTCGGTGAGGGCGAGGAACACGCGGCGGTGGTGAAGGCGTGGTCGGAGGTCGGCATCCCGACCGCCGTGAACGGTACCGACGTGCCGCGCCAGTCGCCGGTCCCGGAAGGTGCGCGACCGCCCGCACAGGGGTAGACGTCCGCCATGCGCATACAGGTGATCCGCTCCGGCGGTTTCGCGGGGATCGAGCGCCGGGCCGTGCTGGACACCGCCGGCCGGCCCGACGCCTTCCGTCTGCACGCCCTGGCCCGCGACGTGCTCGCCGCGGGCCCGGCCGCGCCCCCGCAGGGCGTACCGGACGGTTTCCGGTACGAGATCACGGTGGACGGCCGCACGGTGCACTGCGCCGACCCGCGGCTGACGGAGGAACAGCGCGAACTGGTCCAACTGGTGCTGAAGGAGGGCGCGTAGCCGATGAGCGGGCACACGACCGGGCTGCGCAGCCTGACCGACGAGGTGACCGTCCCCGAACTGCCGGTACGGGGACGGCTGCCGCGGTGGCTCGACGGGGTCCTGCTGCGCAACGGCCCCGCCCTCTTCGAGGCCGGGGAGCGCCGCTACCGGCACTGGTTCGACGGCCAGGCGATGCTCCACCGGTTCGCGATCGAGGACGGCCGGGTCTCCTACGCCAACCGCTTCCTGGACGTCCCGAGCAGCCGTACCGCCCGGTACGAGGGCCGCATCGGCTACCAGGAGTTCGCCACCGACCCCTGCCGCTCGCTCTTCGCCCGGGTGCTCACCCCGTTCCTCCGCAAGCCCTCGGGGAACGCCAACGTCAGCGTCGCCCGCTTCGGCGAACGCTTCGTCGCGCTGACCGAGACCCCGATGCCGGTGGAGTTCGACCCGAGGACGCTGGAGACGGTCGGCGTCGTCGGCTACGAGGACGCGCTGGCCGGTCAGTGGACCACGGCGCACCCGCACCAGGACCCGGTCACCGGCGAACTGGTCAACTTCGTGGCGCACTTCGCGCGGCGCAGCGAGTACCGCGTCTACCGCCAGTCCTCCGACGGCACGGCCCGCCGCAGGCTCCTGGGCAGCCTGCCCGTCACCCGGCCCGGCTACATGCACAGCTTCGCGATCACCGACCGCCATGTGGTGCTCGTGGAGTTCCCGCTCGTCGTCAACCCGCCGGCACTGCTGCTCAGCGGCCGGCCCTTCATCGAGAACTACCGCTGGCGCCCGGAGCGCGGCACCCGCTTCATCGTCATGGACCGCAGGGACGGCACCGTCCGCCGCGTCGCCAAGGGCCCGGCCTTCTTCGCCTTCCACCACGTCAACGCCTTCGAGGACGGCGACGCGCTGGTGCTGGACCTGTGCGCCTACGAGGACCCGTCCGTCATCGACGCCCTCTACCTCGACCGGCTGCGCGACGGCGGCGGCGTCCCGCAGGCCCGGCCCACCCGGTACCGGATCGGCGGGGACGGCGCGGTGACGTCCGAGCGGCTCGGCGAGGAGCCGATGGAGCTCCCGCGCATCGACTACGGGCGGTGCAACGGCCGCCCCTACCGCTTCGTGTACGGCGTCGGCAGCCGCGACGGCCGGGGCGAGCACTTCACCGACCAGCTGGTGCGGCTCGACACGGCCGACGGCGGCACCGTGACCTGGTCGCAGGAGGACTGCTACCCCGGGGAGCCCGTCTTCGTCGCGGCCCCGGAGGCCGGGGCGGAGGGCGAGGGCGTGGTGCTCTCCGTCGTCCTCGACGCCACGGCCGGCTCGTCCTTCCTGCTGGTGCTGGACGCCGTCACGTTCCGCGAGCTGGCCCGCGCCGAGGTCCCGCACGCGGTGCCGTTCGGCTTCCACGGGATCTTCAGCGGCGGGGCCGCCGGGGGTGCGACGGCCTAGGGCCTGTCGTCCTAGAAGCCGAGCTTGCGCAGCTGCTTGGGGTCGCGCTGCCAGTCCTTGGCGACCTTCACGTGCAGGTCGAGGAAGACCGGCGTGCCGAGCAGCGCCTCGATGTGGCGGCGGGACTTGGTGCCGACCTCCTTCAGGCGGGAGCCCTTGGGGCCGATGATGATGCCCTTCTGGCTGGGGCGCTCGATGTAGATGTTGGCGTGCACGTCCAGCAGCGGCTTCTCCGCCGGGCGGCCCTCGCGCGGCAGCATCTCCTCGACCACGACGGCGATGGAGTGCGGCAGCTCGTCCCGTACGCCCTCGAGCGCCGCCTCGCGGATCAGCTCGGCGACCATGACCTGCTCGGGCTCGTCGGTGAGGTCGCCCTCCGGGTAGAGGGCCGGACCCTCCGGGAGCAGCGGGACGAGGAGGTCGGCCAGGAGCGAGACCTGCTTGTCGCCCACGGCGGAGACCGGGACGATCTCGGCCCACTCGATGCCCAGTTCGGCGCCGAGCAGGTCGATGGCGACCAACTGCTCGGCGAGGCGCTTGGAGTCCACCAGGTCGGTCTTGGTGACGATGGCGACCTTGGGGGTCTTGCGGACCTCGGCCAGCTCCTTGGCGATGTAGCGGTCACCGGGGCCGAGCTTCTGGTCGGCGGGCAGGCAGAAGCCGATCACGTCGACCTCGGCCCAGGTGGTGCGGACGACGTCGTTGAGCCGCTCGCCGAGCAGGGTGCGCGGCTTGTGCAGACCGGGGGTGTCGACCAGGACCAGCTGGGCGTCCGGGCGGTGCACGATGCCGCGCACGGTGTGCCGGGTGGTCTGCGGCCGGTTGGAGGTGATGGCCACCTTCGTGCCGACCAGAGCGTTGGTCAGGGTGGACTTGCCCGCGTTGGGGCGGCCCACGAAGCAGGCGAAGCCGGCCCGGTGGGCGGGGGCGGGGGTCGTCTCGGTGCGAACGCTCATGGCGACCATTGTCCCTGATCCACCGGGCCCCGCTGACGCCCCCGGGCGGCGCCGCCGCCCGGGGGACCGGAGCGGCCGTTCCCCCGGGTGTCGCCCGGTGTTCCCCCGAGGGCACGGCGCAGGCCACGATCCGCTGCTATAACCGATGGATATGGACGTCCACGTGCGTGACCTCCGCTACTTCGTCACGGTCGCGGACGAACTGCACTTCACCCGGGCCGCCGAGCGGCTGCGCATCTCCCAGCCCGCGCTCTCCAAGCAGATCCGCGCCCTGGAACGGCAGCTCGGCTTCCGCCTCTTCGACCGCGGGCCCCGCGGCGTCGGCCTCACCGTGCAGGGCGAGGCGCTGCTGCCCGCCGCACGCGCCCTGGTCGGCGACTGGGAGCACGCCCTGCGCGCGGCCCGTTCTGCAGGGCCCGGCGGCTGAGCCGGCGCCGGCTCAGCCCGCTTCGACCCTCGTCCGGACGACTCCGTCGGGGCCGGCCAGCAGCACCGGCGTGCCCGCGCCGCCCAGGTCGCGCACGGCCGCACGGTCCTCGTCCGGCACCGCGTCCGCCTCGGACACCACGGCCGCCGCCTCCAGGGACGTGGCACCGCTGGCGACCGCCATGGCCACCGCCGTCCGCAGCGCGCTGAGCGACAACGACCGAAGGGCCACGGTCCCCGCCACGTAGGTGCGCCCCGTCTCGTCGCGCACGGCCGCCCCCTCGGCGACGCCGTTGCGGGCGCGGGCGGAGCGGGCCAGGGTGATGATCTTGCGGTCTTCCGGCTGCAGCTCGTCGCTCATGCCGTCAGCGTATCCGTCCCCGAGGGTTCCCCTCGGGGGCAGGGCATTGTCATGATCTCGGCATGGATGACGACGCGAAGCCGGCTTACGAGGCGCGCTACGGCTTCGACCGCCGAACCGTCGCCGTGCTGCTGGGGGCGGTCGTTTTCACCGCGGTCCTGGTGATGCCGGGCATGGGCTTCCCGCTGCGGATCGCGGGAGGCGTCCTCTTCGGCGGCGGCGGGCTGCTCATCGCCGCGAACTCGCTGACCCGCAGGGTCGCCCTGCGCGTCGACGCGACGGGCGTGCTCCTCGGCGGGGTGCCCCTGCGCTACCGGGCCACCACCGCGCACGTGCCGTGGGAGGACGTCACCGCCGTGGTGCTGTGGAAGCAGCCGGTCCCGTACGGCCACCGGGTGCCCTGGATCGGGGTGCAGCGCCGCGAGGGCGCTCCGCCCCTGCCCGGCCCCGGGCAGGGCGCGCTGGCACGCGCCGTCGCGGGGGCCCTGGTCCCCGTACCGTTCGACCTGGTCATAGCGTCCCGCCAGGTGAACGGCTGGCGGCTCGACCGCCGACGCCTGGCCGCCGCGCTGGAACACTTCGCTCCCGGCGTCCCGCTCGTCGACCAGGGCTGACCGGCGCTACCCGCCGTGCATCGCCCCGTCCGGCTCCGGGCCCGAGGGGTCCTCCGCGACGACCGGGACCGGCTCGACGAGGACCGCCCCGATGCGGTTGCGGCGGCCCGACGGGGCCTCCGCGGTGAGCCGGAGCGCGGCGGGGGCGTGCGGGGCCGAGGCGGTCTCGGGGAGCCCGACGACGGCGGAGGCACCGGGGATCGGCACCCGGCCGAGGGTCTTGGCGAGCAGGCCGCCGACGGTCTCGACGTCCTCGTCGTCCAGGTCCACGCCGTAGAGCTCGCCCAGGTCTCCGAGGTCGAGGCGGGAGGTGACGCGGTAACGGCCCCCGCCCAGCTCCTCCACGGGCGGCACCTCGCGGTCGTACTCGTCGGTGATCTCGCCGACGATCTCCTCCAGGATGTCCTCGATGGTGACGACGCCGGCCGTGCCGCCGTACTCGTCGATGACGACGGCGACGTGGTTGCGCTCGCGCTGCATCTCGCGCAGCAGGTCGCCGGCGTTCTTGGTGTCGGGGACGAAGAAGGCCGGGCGCATCAGCGAGGAGACCGGGTCGGTCTCGGCGTCCCGGTTGATGTGCACGCGGCGGGCGAGGTCCTTGAGGTAGACGATGCCGACGATGTCGTCCTCGCTCTCGCCCGTGACCGGGATGCGCGAGAAACCACTGCGCAGCGCCAGGGTCATGGCCTGCCGGATCGTCTTGAAGCGCTCGATGGCCACCAGTTCGGTGCGCGGCACCATCACCTCGCGCACCAGGGTGTCGCCGAGCTCGAAGACGGAGTGCACCATGCGGCGCTCCTCGTCCTCGATGAGGGACTCGCTCTCCGCGAGGTCGACCAGCGCGCGCAGCTCCGCCTCGGAGGCGAACGGGCCCTGGCGGAAGCCCTTGCCGGGGGTGAGCGCGTTGCCGAGGAGGATCAGCAGCGCCGGGATCGGCCCCATGACGCGGGCCAGCGGCAGCAGCACGTAAGCCGCCGCGGTGGCCGTGTTCAGCGGGTGCTGGCGGCCGATGGTGCGGGGCGAGACGCCCACCGCGACGTACGAGACGACGATCATGACGGCGACCGCCACCAGGACCGCCTGCCAGGTCTCCTCGAAGTGCCGGACGCAGACGACGGTGACGAGCACCGCCGCCGCCATCTCGCAGGCCACCCGGACCAGCAGCGCGACGTTGAGGTAGCGGGTGGGGTCCGAGGAGACCGCCAGCAGCTTGTCCGCCCCGCGCCGGCCGGCCCGCACCGCCGCCTCCGCCCGGAAGCGGGAGGTGCGGGCGATGCCGGCCTCGGCGCAGGCGGCCAGCCAGGCGACGACGACCAGCAGGACGGCGAAGACCACCATCGCGATCAGTGGGTGGTCGTCGGGGCCGGCGACGGCCCCTGGATGCCGCGCTCGGCGCGCCAGCCGTCGAGGATGGCCTTCTGCAGGCCGAACATCTCGGCCTTCTCGTCGGCCTCCTCGTGGTCGTAACCGAGCAGGTGCAGCACCCCGTGGACGGTGAGCAGCTGCAGCTCCTCGTCCATGGAGTGCTTGGTCACGGCCTCGTCGCCCTGCTTCTTCGCCACCTCGGGGCAGAGCACGATGTCCCCGAGCAGTCCCTGCGGGGGCTCCTCGTCCTCCTTCCCGGGACGCAGCTCGTCCATCGGGAAGGACATGACGTCGGTGGGGCCCGGTTCGTCCATCCACTGGACGTGCAACTGCTCCATGGCGTCGGCGTCGACCGCGATGACGGAGAGCTCGGACAGGGGGTGGATGCGCATGTGCTGCAGGGCGTAGCGGCTGATGTCGAGCACCGCCGCCTCGTCGAAATCCCAGCCGGATTCGTTGTTGACGTCGATCGCCATAGTGCTTCGGTGGCTACTTTCGGTTGCCGTTGAGGTCGTCGTAGCGCTCGTAGGCGTCCACGATGCGCCCGACCAGCTTATGGCGTACGACATCCGTGCTCGTCAGGCGCGAGAAGTGCACGTCCTCGACGCCGTCCAGGATGTCCACGACCTGGCGCAGTCCGCTCTTCGTGCCACCGGGGAGGTCGACCTGGGTGACGTCACCGGTGATGACGATCTTGGAGTCGAAGCCGAGCCGGGTGAGGAACATCTTCATCTGCTCGGCGCTGGTGTTCTGCGCCTCGTCGAGGATGATGAAGGCGTCGTTGAGCGTGCGGCCGCGCATGTACGCCAGAGGAGCGACCTCGATCGTCCCGCTCGCCATGAGGCGCGGGATCGAGTCGGGGTCGATCATGTCGTGCAGCGCGTCGTACAGCGGACGCAGGTACGGGTCGATCTTCTCGTAGAGCGTGCCCGGCAGGAAGCCGAGCCGCTCGCCCGCCTCGACGGCGGGGCGGGTCAGGATGATCCGGTTGACCTGCTTGGACTGCAGCGCCTGGACGGCCTTGGCCATGGCCAGGTAGGTCTTGCCAGTACCGGCGGGGCCGATGCCGAACACGATCGTGTGCTTGTCGATCGCGTCGACGTAGCGCTTCTGGTTGAGGGTCTTGGGGCGGATGGTGCGGCCCCGGCTGGAAAGGATGTTCTGGGTGAGCACCTGGGAGGGGGTCTCCTCCAGGCCGTCGGCTCCGCTGTCCTGGCGGAGCATGGCGATCGACCGCTCCACTGCGTCCTCCGTCATCGGCTGGCCTGTGCGCAGTACCAGCATCATCTCGTCGAAGAGGCGCTGGACCAGCGCGACGTCCGCGGATTCACCGCTCGCGCTGACCTCATTGCCTCGTACATGGATGTCGACGGCCGGGAACGCCTGCTCTATCACGCGCAGGAGCGAGTCACCGGACCCCAGGACCGTCACCATGGGGTGCTTGGCCGGTACGACGAAGTGGGCGCTCGCCTGCGGTTGCTGCGTTGTCGGTGTCTGAGTCATGGGCCAGGCTCGACGGCCTGCTCATCCCGCCTTCTGCTGTTCGACATGCCACTGGGCTTGGGGTTCAAGGGTACGTCGGTGCGGCTGGGGTGCCGAGGGGTTTTACGCTGCATCACGCGCCGGGTAGAACTGCGGGATGGAGATCCGTACCGGAGGACCCGAGGACCTGCCCGCGACGCTCGCCCTGCTGGACGGAGCCGTCGCCTGGCTGACCGCCCGCGGCCACACCGGCCAGTGGGGCACCCGCCCCTGGTCCTCCCGGCCCCCGGCGGTGGAGCGCGTGGCCCGGTACGCGAAGGAGTACCTGCTGCGCGCGGCCGTGGCCGACGGCCGGGTGGTGGGCGTGTGCGTGCTGGCCGAGGAGAAGCCCGACTACGCCCCGCCCGTGGACGGGCGCGAGCTGTACCTGCGGCTGCTCGTCACCGACCGGGCGCTGTCCGGCAGCGGCATCGGCGCGGCCCTGGTGGACGACGCCGTCGCCGAGACGCGGCGCCGCGGCATCCCGCTGCTGCGGGTCGACTGCTACGCGGGCGGCGAGGGCCGGCTCGTCCGGCAGTACGAGGCCCTGGGCTTCACCCTCGCCCAGCCCTTCACCGTGCCCCAGGCCGAGGGCGCCCCCTGGCCGGGCCGGATCCTGGAGCGCCGGGTCTGACGCCAGCATGCGAAACGCATGCTTGCATGCGTTTCGCATGCTAGCGTGACGGCATGGCGAACATCCAGATCAAGGACGTCCCCGACGACGTGCACCGCACCCTCAAGCACCGCGCGATCGAGGCGCACCAGTCCCTGAACGAGTACCTGCGCCAGAGGCTGATCGAACAGGCGAGAACACCGACGGTCGACGACATACTGGCCAGCGCCCGGAAGTCGGCGACAGCCGACTACACCGTGGCGGACCTGCTCGGACACATCGACGAGGGGCGCCGCGAGTGATCGTCGTCGACGCGTCCGCACTCGTCCTCGCCCTCACCCACGCCGGCCCCCTGGGCGATCTCGCGCGCAAACGGATGGCCGGCGAGACCCTGCACGCGCCGGCCCTCATCGAGTTCGAGGCGGCCCATGCGATCCGCGGCCTGTCGCTCGGAGGGAAGCTGGGGCAGGCCTCGGCGGAGACGGCGATCACCCTGCTGTCCGCCCTGCCGATCCAGCGCATGCCGGGATACGCCCTGCTCGATCGCATCTGGGAGCTGCGCGCCAACCTCTCCGCGTACGACGCTTCGTACGCAGCGCTCGCCGAACACCTGGGGTGCACCTTGGTCACGGGCGACGCCCGCATCGAGCGCGCGAAGGCGGCCCGCTGCCCCGTCGACGTGATCGCCTGACGCCGGCTCCGCCACCGCGTCAGCGAAAGGGCGGCGGACGGAAGCCGATCGTCGGCACGGCGCGGCGCAGGGGCCAGCGGCGGGTGCCGGTGGGCAGCAGGTCGTCCAGGAAGGCGTAGCGGCGCAGCGCCGAGCGGTCCTGGTCGTCGTAGGCCTTGGCGTGCTGCCACCAGGCCGCGATCTCGATCCAGCCGGGCGCCGAGAGCGAACCCCCGAACTCCTGCACCGACAGCGCGGCCGTGAGGCACGCGAAGGCCAGCCGGTCGGCGAGCGACCAGCCGGCCAGGGTGCCGGTCAGGAAGCCCGCGACGAAGACGTCCCCGGCGCCCGTGGGGTCCAGCGCCTCCACCGACAGCGCCGGCACCTCGGCGGCCTGGCCGGCGGCGGAGTCGACCGCGTACGCGCCCTCGGCGCCGAGCGTCACCACCGCCAGCGGGACCAGCTCGGCGAGCTTGCGGGCGGCGGCCCGGGGGCAGTCGGTGCGGGTGTAGCGCATGGCCTCGGCGGCGTTCGGCAGGAAGGCCTCGCAGTGCGCCAGGTCCGCCAGGTCCGCGCTGTCCCAGCGGCCGCTGTCGTCCCAGCCGACGTCGGCGAAGATCCGGCTGCCCCGCCCGGCGGCGGTGCCGATCCACTCCTGCTGCGGGACCCCGGGCACCAGCGAGGCCACGCACGCCCGGCTCGGCGGCGGGCAGAGCGGCGCGGGCTCCTCGGGCGGCGGCGCCTCGTGGCCGTGGCTGACCATGGTGCGCTCGCCCTCGTACGCCATGGAGACCGTGACCGGCGAGTGCCAGCCGGGGATCTTGCGGGACAGCTCCAGCTCGATGCCCTCCCCCACGGCGAGGGCGTCCCAGCAGTAGTCCCCGTACACGTCGTCGCCGAAGGCGGCCGCGAGCGAGGTGCGCAGCCCCAGCCGGGCGAGGGCGGTCGCCATGTTGGCCACGCCGCCGGGACTCGATCCCATGCCGCGCGCCCAGGACTCGGTGCCGCGCACGGGCGCGCTGTCGAGACCGGTGAAGATGATGTCCAGGAAGACCGTGCCGGTCAGGTACACATCGGTCTCCGGGTCGTCCGGCCCGCGCACCGCCGCGAGCGGATCGAGGACGGGCTGGTCTTCCACCCGGGCTCCTCCCGACCTGGTGTCGTTCCGACCGATCGTACGCGCGCCCGGGGCCGTGACCAGCGTTTGTCCGCACGGGGACGCGGACGGATCCTGAGGGAAAGCGGATGACCCCCAGGGGCTGGAGATGCCCGGACACTCGGCCGCACCGCCACAACTGATCGTGACCACGGGGCCGGACACCGGACGGGCCTACCCCGTACCGGCCGGCTACTGCGAGATCGGCAGGCTCGCCGGCAGCGGGATCCGGCTCGACGAGGAGGGCGTGAGCCGGCGGCACGCCGCGATGAACCGCGCCGGGAGCCACGTGGTGCTCAGCGACCTCGGCTCGACCAACGGCACCTACCTCAACGGGACCCTGCTCGACGCGCCGCGCCCCCTCCACGACGGTGACCTGCTCCGCATCGGCCACGTCGAGCTGCGGCTGTCGGTGGAGTCGGCCCGGCAGGCGGACCCCGGGGACGAGGCGGACCGCCCGGAAGCCGGAGAGGCCGCGGAAACCGCGGATGGCCCGGGTGGCACTCCCGCGCCGCTGACCGTGCTCCACGACCTCGGGGACACCCGGGGCCGGTCCGGGCCCGGCCCCACCCGCCGCTACCCGTCCGGGCGCGCGCAGTACCTCGCCGGGCGCCGGCACTACGGGGCCGGCGGCGACGGGCGGGAGGCGGACGACCCCGGGGCCACCGAGGAGGCCTGCACCGGGCTGTTCCGGGTGCGCGGGCCGGGCCGGGTGCTCATGGCCGCCGGGGTGCTGGTGGCGCTCGCCGGGTTCGCCGTCTGGGTGTCCCTGATCCTCAGCCTGCTGGGCGGCGTGGGCAGTGCGCAGGCCCCGCCGGACCCCTTCGCGGAGACCCTGTGGGGACTGCCGAAGGCACCGCTGGGCTTCACCGCGTTCGCGGTGGGCGTCGTGCTCTTCGCGGGCGGCGCGGCCCTGTCGAGGGCCACCCGCAGGAGGGGCGCCGCACCGGGGCGGCGGCGCCCGGGACGGCACCGCCACTGACCCTCGGGCGGGTACGGGCACGGCGGCGCGGGGCCCGGCCGCGGCGGCATACCAAAGCTTTGCCGGTCCTTTCCGCACGTGGCGACCTGGGCTGATCCGTCCTCGGGCGGCGATTCGGGGTCATCGCGCGTAGACAGCCCTTGACCAGCATGATCGGGGCCCCTAGCGTCGCCGCGTCAACGAGCCCCGCAGGGCCGGGCGTTCCCCCGAAGCGCGTGGGCCCGGCCGTGCGTGCCCTCCGGCCGGATCGAAGGAGCCCCCCAGATGCCCGCAGCCAGACCGTCCGTGTTCACCCGCGGGCGCACCCGCACCCTCGCCGCCGCCGTCGCCGCGGTGGCGGCGGCCGCCACCCTCTACGGGGTCGGCGCGGCGACCGCGGACACCTCCGTGCCGCGCAGCGACAAGCAGATCCCCAACCTGACCGACGTGGTCAACGACATCAAGGCGTACTACGGCGACACCGTCGACGCCTCCGGTGAGCACCAGGCCGCGACCGACGGCAACTACGCCAAGCAGGTCGCCGGCATCGAGAAGAAGGCCCAGGACTACCTGCGGGACGCCCTCGCGAAGTCCGCGCACCACCGCCACGGCAAGCCCGCGATCGTCCTGGACGTCGACGACACGTCCCTGCTGACGTACAACTACGAGCTGGAAGTGGGCTTCAACTACACGCCGGCCTCGAACGACGCCTACATCCAGAACAAGGACATGGCCCCGGTCTTCGGCATGCCCCAGCTGGCCAACTGGGCCGCCGACCACGGCGTGACGGTGTTCTGGATCACCGGCCGCCCGGAGACGCAGCGCGCCGCGAGCGTCCGCAACCTCGGCACCGCCGGCTACACCTCCAGCGCCGACCCGGCGCACTTCTTCCTCAAGAACAAGGTCGCGACCGACTACCTGCCCTGCTCCGCCCCGACGTGGACCTGCTCCACCGTCGACTACAAGGCGGGCACCCGGGCCCACATCGAGGCGCAGGGGTACGACATCGTCGCCAACTTCGGCGACCAGTACAGCGACCTGAACGGCGGGCACGCCGACAAGTCGTTCAAGCTCCCCAACCCGATGTACTACGTGCCCTGACCGGCGGCGGGCCGCCAGCCCGCGGTGCCCGTCCCCCCGCGCGGGGGGCGGGTGCCGCGGCGCCGCGCGCGGGCCAGCCACAGGCCCCGGCCCAGCGACCACAGCACCAGCCCGGCGACCACCGGGCCGCCGAGCAGGATCGCCAGCCCGGCGCCGATGTTGGCGCCGATGACCCCGGCGGTCACCGTCCGCCAGATCGCTCCGGCCAGCAGCCCCGCCGCGAGCAGCGGCCCGATGACCTCCCACCACCGGCCGTCGAAGCGGTCCGGCCCGGGACGGGAGGCCCGGCCCAGCAGCACGGCCGCGCCGGCGGCCAGCACGGCCGCAGCCACGCCGATCGCAGTCTCCGCCCCCTCCGGGATGGCGAAGGGCTGTGCCAGGTAGTCCAGTTCGGCGGGTTCGAAGCCGGCCGCGTCCTGCCGGCCCATGAGCCCCCAGGTGGCGACGGGCGTGGTCACGATCAGCGTGACGGCCGCTGCGGGCCGTATCAGGTGCCTTCGCATGACTCCATGCTCCGCCCGCGCGGTGCGGCCCGCATGAGTGCGCGTACTCATGCCGGCACGCGCGCACGCACTCAGAACGGGCTCAGAACGTGTGGGCGTCCACCTCGGCGAGGTACCGCGCGCGCAGTTCCTCGTCGTCGTCGAGGAAGGCGGCCAGGAAGGAGTTGCGGGCGAGCCGGCGCAGGGCGTCCTCGCCGAGCGGGAGCGCACCGGCCACGGCGTCGAAGGTGTCGCCTGCGTAGCCGCCGAAGTAGGCGGGGTCGTCGGAGTTCAGGGTGACCAGCAGCCCCGCGTCGAGCATGGCGGGCAGCGGATGGTCGGCGAGGGTGTCCACGCAGCGCAGCCGCACGTTGGACAGCGGGCAGACGGTCAGCGGCACCTGGTCGCGGACCAGCCGGGCCACCAGCTCCGGGTCCTCCATGCTGCGGATGCCGTGGTCGATCCGTTCGACGCCGAGCACGTCCAGCGCCTCCCACACGTACGCCGGCGGGCCCTCCTCACCCGCGTGCGCGACCCGGCGCAGGCCCGCCGCGGCAGCGGCCTCGTAGACCGCGCGGAACTTCGACGGCGGGTGGCCGACCTCGGCGGAGTCCAGGCCGACGGCGCTGATCCGGTGCAGGTGGGGCCGGGCGGCCTCGAAGGTCTCCAGCGCGGACTCGGCCGGCTCGTCCCGCAGGAAGCACATGATCAGCCGCGTGCTGACGCCGTGCCGCTCCCGGCTGCCGTCCAGCGCCCGCGCCAGGCCCTCGACGACGGTGCCGATCGGGACGCCGCGCGCGGTGTGCGCCTGCGGGTCGAAGAAGACCTCGGCGTGCCGCACGCCCTGCGCGGCGGCCCGGGCGAGGTAGGCGTCGGCGAGGTCCGCGAAGTCCTGCTCGGTGCGGAGCACGGCCATGAGCGCGTAGTACAGGTCCAGGAAGGACTGCAGGTCGCTGAAGGAGTAGGCCTGCCGCAGCTCCTCGGTCGAGGCGTAGGGCAGGGCGACCCCGCCCCGCTCGGCGAGGGTGAAGGCGAGCTCGGGTTCGAGGGTGCCTTCGATGTGCAGGTGGAGTTCGGCCTTCGGGATGCTCACCTCGCAACCGTACAGGTCACAGGGGTGCGGACGGCTCCGGCCAGGCCTGGCGGCGCTTCGGCACGGCGACCCGGCCGAGGTCCTGGGCGACCGTCAGCTCGCCCTGGAAACCCGCGTCCCGGGCCTGGCGCTCGAAGTCCGCCGGGTCGGTGTAGCGCTGCGAGAAGTGCGTGAGCACCAGGTGCCGTACGCCCGATTCGGCCGCCACCCGGGCTGTCTGGCCGGCCGTCAGGTGGCCGTGCTCCTCGGCGAGCGCGGCGTCCTCGTCCAGGAAGGTCGACTCGATGACGAGCAGGTCGCAACCGTCGGCGAGGGCGTACACCGCGTCGCACAGCCGGGTGTCCATCACGAAGGCGAAGCGCTGGCCCGGGCGCGTCTCGCTCACCTCGGCGAGCGTCACCCCGTCCACCTCGCCCTCGCGCTGCAGCCGGCCCACCGCCGGGCCGGTGATGCCGTGCGCGGCCAGACGCTCCGGCAGCATGCGGCGCCCGTCGGGCTCGACCAGCCGGTAGCCGTACGCCTCCACCGGGTGCGACAGCCGCCGCGCCTCCAGCAGGAAGGCCTCGGAGTCGACCAGCACCGCGGCCTCGCCCGCCACCGGTTCCTCGCGCAGCCGCACGGTCTCGCGGTAGGCGGTGGCGTACCGCAGCCGGTCGAAGAACCGCCTGCCCGACTCGGGGTAGTGGGCGGTGATCGGGTGGGGCACCCGGTCCAGGTTGATCCGCTGGATCACCCCGGCCAGGCCCAGGCTGTGGTCCCCGTGGAAGTGGCTCACGCACAGCCTGGTGAGGTCGTGCGCCGCCACACCGGCCCGCAGCATCTGACGCTGGGTGCCCTCCCCCGGGTCGAAGAGGATGCCCTCGGCGTCCCAGCGCAGGAAGTAGCCGTTGTGGTTGCGGTGCCGGGTCGGGACCTGGCTGGCCGTGCCGAGCACGACCAATTCACGTGCGGACACCGGTGGTTATCCGGGAGGCCACTCGAGGCCACGGCCGCCCAGCACGTGGGCGTGCGCGTGGAAGACGGTCTGGCCCGCCCCCGCGCCGGTGTTGAAGACGACCCGGTAGCCGGTGCCGTCCACCTTGTCCCCGGCCGCGACCTCGCCCGCCTCACGCAGCACGTCCGCGGCGAGCTGGGGCGCCTGGGCGGCCAGTGCGGCGGCGTCCGGGTAGTGCGCCTTGGGGATGACCAGGACGTGCGTCGGTGCCTGGGGGTTTATGTCGCGGAACGCGACCGTCGTCTCGGTCTCCCGCACGACGGTCGCGGGGATGCTCCCCGCGACGATCTTGCAGAACAGGCAGTCCGCCTGCGGTTCTCCCGCCACCTGACGCCTCCGTCCAGGGGTTGATCAGTACGTCCCGCATGCTACCGGTGCCCCTCGCGGCGGCGCGCCGGCGCGGGGCCCGGGTCGCACCGGGCCCCGCCCCGCCCACGCCGCCAGGGCCTGTCGTCAAATTCCCGCCTGCCCCGCGCCGCTCCCCCAGCTGGCGCTGGGAGGTGCCCCCAGGCACGGCACTCCCCCAGCCTTCGGCCAGGGGGAGTTGTCGAATCGTCCGAGTAGCCCACTACGAGGACGACTCTCTGCCTTGCGATGCACCGCACCAGACGCCGAGCCCGCCCTCCGGGCGGCCGACGTCAATGTGACGACAGGCCCTAGATGATCGATTCCAAGGGCTAATGGTCGTAGGCGGTCAGGGATCGTAGGACGCTCTGCCCGGTGTGGTGGTTGTGCCAGATGGCGGCGGTCA